>JBJTSJ010000475.1:0-4486 GCA_046076605.1 Tabrizicola sp. | reverse complement strand
CCGACGCCGTGGCGAAGGCACGGAAGCGGAAGAGCGACTTGAACTTGACCGTGTCGGGGTGGGGGCTGGGTTCGCAGGCGGTGAAGGCGGGCAGCGTCTCGCCCGGCCAGTCGCGGTGGCCGCTGTCGCCGAACATGCGCCAGGGAAGGGCGATGGTATGGGCGTCCTCGGCCCGGGCGATCAGCTGGTGCACGGGGCCTGCGCCGGGGGAGATGTTCAGAAACTCATCGCTGTCGAGATGGGCGAGCCATTCGGCCCTGGTCTGGGCCAGGTAGGCCATGGCGCGCGGGATGCCTGCGGCCTGCGGCGGGGTGCCGGGGGGCAGGGGATTGGTCAGGTGGGTGACCGCTCCTTGCGCGGCGAGGCGGTCGAGGAGGGTGTCGGAGCCGTCGTCGCAGTCGTTGGTGCAGACGACCACCAGGCCGAAGCCGATGACCCGGTGGTAGGCCAGCCATTCCAGGAGGTGGATGCCTTCGTTGCGCATGCAGCTGACCAGCGCCACCGGGCGCATAGGGTCAGGGGCGGGCGCGACGGGGGCCATCGGTCAGCCTGCCTTCCGCCCTTGCGCGCGGTCGATCGCGGCTTGCAGGAAGCCCTGGAAGCTGTGCTGTGCGGCAAAGGATGCAAGATTCTTGAAGATCTTTTCAGTCTTCTTGGCCGTTGGCCGGGCATCCAGGTTGAAATAGTGCAAGTCCGGCTGCAGCGGCGGGGCGAGCGGTTCGGACATGAGCGGCTTGCCGCGCAGGTAGGCCTTCAGGAAGCGCGGGTACTCGGAGTATTCACCGTCGCGGAAGTGCAGGTTCAGGACGGCGCCCTGCTTTGCGATCAGCGAGTCAAGCGGGGGGCCGAAGGTGCCATGGGGGGCGACTTCGATCTCTTGTTGCGCCTGCAGCTCGGCCAGGCGGGTGCGGCGACGCTCGTTCATCGAGCCGAAGAAGACCGGCGGGGTGGGCTGGAAATCGGGGGTCACCGGCGCATCCGGGAAGACATGCGGGCCGAAGACCAGGTTCTTGCGCAGCGCCTCGGGCAGGAAGTCGTAGGCGGGGGCATTGTCGGCGCTGAAATCGAGGAGCACGTCGTAGAAGGTCGCATGGCGGGTGCGGAAGCGTTCCTTGGGGATGCGCCACATCGGCTGGCCGTTGCGGTCGAGGTATTGTTCGGTCTGGATCCCGACCCGGACGTTGCCGGTGCTGAACGGGCGGTCCACGAGATGGACGCCGACATAGACGTCGACCGGCTGGGACAGGGGCCCGGTGATGCAGCGGGCCAGGTCCTGGCAGAAGTCGCGCAGCACGCGGTGGCCGGCGTAAAGGTCGACGTTGTGGACCGAGAACTTCTGGATGTTCACCGGTTCGACCGGGATCGGCAGCGGCGGGCCGGTCAACGGTTTCTCGGGGGGGATGAACTTAGTCGCGATGGGGCGGAAGGTCTGTAAGCCCTCGTTCGCGTAACTGACCGCGTCGACATATTCGAAGCTGTTGTAGAACTTTTCCACCCCGTAATCGAAGAGCGTCAGGTCGGTGTAGCGGGCGAGGATTTCATCATAGGCCTTGGTCAGCACCCGGCTTTTCGGGTTGAGGTTCGAGACCATGACAAGGCCGGTCGGCGCGCAGTAGAGGACCTCGACCGTCAGGTCGGGGCGGTATTCCTGCAGGATCGGGATCAGTTTCCAGACGTCCCCGGTCCAGGGCCCGCTGGGGATGTTGTCAAGGTCCCGGGTGATCATGCCATGGCCGAAGGGGCAGCAGTCGTGCAGCGCGATGACCGATTGGCGGGTGCCTGCGGCCTCGGTGTTGATGAAATCGCGCAGGAGGTATTCGAACAGGTGCATCCCGTCGAGAAAGCTGAAACCCGGCTTGGCATTCATCGCCTTCAGGTGCCCGGCGGCAAAGAAATCGTCGCTGGTCATCTGATAGAGATGCAGGTGCGGCTTCAGGCCAGCGACGTCGTACTTGAAGCGGAACAGCGGGTCGATGGCGATCGAAGGGCTGCGGGAGGTCGCCAGCGACCGGCCGGTCTGCGAGCCGATCTCAAGGTACCAGTCAAACCGCAGCTGGCTGTGCAGCGCATCGAGGAAAACGCGGTAGTCGACGCCCTTGGCAGGGATGAACATCAGTGGCTCCGGGTCGTGAGTATCGGGGATACCGGAAGGAAGGCCGGGGCCGGTGTCAAGAGCAGTAGCGCGGGGTGCGGCGCGGTGGGGGTCATTGGAAGGCCCCCGGCAGCTTGAGGTCGAGCCGGGTGAGGTTCAGCTGAAAGTAGGTCGGCTGCCAGTCGGGATGGGTGGCACAGAGGGCCTGGACCTCGGCCCAGGGGGTGTCGGGGCCGGGCATGAGGGTCTCGGGCCGGGCGGCGGCGGTGAAGGCGGTGATGGCCTCGGGCGGGACATTATTGGTCTTGAGGATGGCGGCGGCCGCGGTGACGTCGCGCTGCCAGTTTTCGGTGATCTGGGCGTGGAGGGTGGGGTCGAGGGCGGAGCAGGTGAGGTAGACGCGGTGTTCGGTAATGGCCTGCGACAGGAGGATGTCGGCGGCGGGGGAGCCAGTGGGGATGACCTGCGCGGCGGCGGGGGTGGCGAGGAGGAGGAGAGCGGCGCGGATCATGTGGGGGCCTCGCACGGGGTGCCCTGGTGGAAACGGAGCTGCCAGCGGCCCGTCGCGTTGTCCCAGAGCGAGGCGCGGTTGGCCCATTCAGTGTGGGTGGGGCGGCGGACTTCCGAACGGTAGGTGACGAGGGCGACGTCGCGGCGGATCTCGGTGACGGTGAGGTCGTGGAGGGTGGCGTCGATGTCGTGGGTTGCTCCGCTGGGGAGGAGGTCGTCGCGGGTGTAGCGGCGGCCGGAGCGGCCGAACTCGCGGAAGTCGGGGGCGAAGGTCTGCTCCATGAGGGCTCGGTCGTAGCGGGTATCGGAGCACCAGAGGGTCAGTTCGAGGGCATGCAACGGATGGGTCATGGGGTGGTCACACCGAAGCTGACCCCGTCCCGGGCTTGACCCGGGACCTTACGGGTCGGCGTCGCGCGGGTGGTGGAACGAGGTCCCGGCTCAGGGTCGGGTCGGGGTTTGGTGACTGAGTGGCCCCCCATCCCTAGCCCCTCCTCACGAGGGGGAGGGGAGGCGCTTTTCGCGGCGGTGGGGGTGGGGAGGGGCATGTGGGGTCCGGGGTTTGGGTGGCCGGCGGGTTGCGGTGGCGTAGGGTGCGGCTCACAGCGCACCGGCGGATGGTGCGCTGTAGCGCACCTTACGATCCAGGCTTCGGCTTTCCTTTCGGTGACGTACAAGCCTTCCAAACCGAGATACCCGCACCGGCGAGCATTATGCACATCCAGATGTAAGGGCGGGTACTCTTGTCATAGGGCAAGTACGCGGGCTGGTTCTGAACCTGGGCGAGGCCAAGGAAGAATAATGCCATCAACGCAAAGACGCCTGAGAAGCCAAAATACATGCTCCTTGGGTTTCGCTTGATATGCTCCGCCCTTTCTTCCTTGGTCATTTCCCTCCTGCGCTTGGGCAAGGGACCGTGCCCCGCGCCGCCAAATGGAGAAGCCGTTCCACCTTCGGGTGGCTTTCTCGGCGGAACTTCTTCTGGCGGGGACACGGTGGTCAATTACAAATCCATCAGCAGCCGACGCGGGTCCTCCAGCGCCTCTTTCACGCGGACGAGGAACGTCACCGCCCCTTTCCCGTCCACGATCCGGTGGTCGTAGCTGAGGGCGAGGTACATCATCGGGCGGATGACGATCTGGCCGTTTACCACGACCGGGCGGTCCTGGATCTTGTGCATGCCGAGGATGCCGGACTGCGGGGGGTTGAGGATGGGGGAGGACATCAGCGAGCCGTAGACGCCGCCGTTCGAGATGGTGAAGGAGCCGCCCTGCATCTCGGCCATGCTCAGTTTCCCGTCACGGGCGCGGAGGCCAAGTTCGGCGATCTTCTTCTCGATGGCGGCAAAGCCCATCTGGTCGGCGTCCCTCACCACCGGGACGACGAGGCCGGAGGGGGTGCCGACGGCGACGCCCATGTGGACGTAGTTCTTGTAGACGATGTCGCCGCCGTCGATCTCGGCGTTGACTTCGGGGATTTCCTTCAGGGCATGGACGCAGGCCTTCACGAAGAAGGACATGAAGCCAAGCTTGACGCCGTGCTTCTTCTCGAAGGCGTCCTTGTATTCGTTGCGCAGGGACATGATGCCGGACATGTCGACCTCGTTGTAGGTCGTCAGCATCGCGGCGGTGTTTTGCGCGTCCTTCAGGCGGCGGGCGATGGTGGCGCGGAGGCGGGTCATCTTGACGCGCTCCTCACGCGCGGCGTCCTCGGCGGGGATCGGCGCGCGGGGAAGGGCGGCGGGGGCGGGGGCAGGGGCCACGGCAGCGGCGGCTTGCGCGCCTGCGGCCCCGGCGACGGTGCGGGCCACGTCTTCCTTCATGATCCTGCCGTCACGGCCGGTGCCTTGCACGGCGTCGGGGGAAAGACCAGCCTCGGCCATCG
>JBJTSJ010000474.1:0-4973 GCA_046076605.1 Tabrizicola sp. | reverse complement strand
GCGCCGAGGGCCATGCAGAAGAGGACGGCGAGGACGGGGTGGAGGTCGGGCATAGCGTTCAGGGTCTGCCCGGCCATGTAAGCGACGACGCCAAGGATCGAGCCTGCCGAGAGGTCGATGTTGCGGGTCATGATGACGATGGCCTGCCCGACCGCAATGGGTAGCACCACGGCGGCGGAGGTGCTGATCCGGTTGAACATGCGGGGAGAGAGGTAGCCCTCGATCTGGGTGGCGAAGAAGAGCACCGTGGCGAGGAGGGCGAGGCCGAGAGCCACAAGGCGAAGTGTCTGCGGCGAGGCGCGGGTGAGGAGGGTCATTTGGCGTGCCCTTGGGTAGGGGCGGTTTTCGAATTGAGCGCTGACGCGCAAGCCTTTTGTCTCGCCTCTGCGCGCGAAGGGCGCGCAACCGGCTCGGATGTTGGGGGCGCTTCGCCCCCCAAACCCCCCGAGGATATTTGGAGAAGAGAAAGCTGTTTGGAGTGGCGCGCGGTCATGCGGCGGGTCTTTCTGCGGTGGCCTGGCCTGCCGCGAGCGCGATGACGCGTTCCTGGGTGGCGTCCTCGATGGGGAGGATGCCGGCCTGGCGGCCCTCGCGCATGACGAGGACGCGGTCGGCAAGGGCCAGGACATCGGGCAGGTCGGAAGAGATTACGAGGATGGCGACGCCTTCGCTGGCGAGTTGGCGGATGATGCCGTGGACCTCGGCCTTGGCGCCGACGTCGATGCCACGGGTGGGTTCGTCGAAGATCAGGACCCCGGGTTTCGTCTCCAGCCATTTCGCCAGCATGACCTTCTGCTGGTTGCCTCCCGACAGCTTGCCGACCTCGATCAGGGTGTCGGGGGAGCGGATGGCGAGGCGTTTGCGGTAGGTCTCAGACATTGCGGCCTCGGCCTGCCGGTCGATGAGGCCGAAGGGTTTGAGGAGTTTGCTGAGGCTGGCGAGCGAGATGTTCGCGAAGATCGAGAGCGGCATGGCGAGGCCGAGCTTGCGGCGGTCTTCCGAGACGTAGGCGATGCCGAGGTCCATCGCCTGTTGCGGAGTGGTAATGCGGACTTCGCTTCCGGCGAGGGTGATGGTGCCGTCGGTCGCGGGGGCGATGCCGAAGAGGGAGAGGGCGACATCGGTGCGCCGCGCGCCGACGAGGCCGGCGAGGCAGAGGACCTCGCCCTTGTGGAGGTCGAAGGTGATGTTCTGGAAGACGCCGGCGCAGGTGAGGTTCTTCACCGAGAGGAGCGTCTCGCCGTGCGGGTTGGCGGCGGTCTTCACGGCGAAGCTTTCCAGCGCGCGGCCGACCATGTCCTTGACGAGGCCGTCTTCGGTGACTTCGGCGATGGGCTTGGTGCTGATGTGCTGGCCGTCGCGGATCACGGTGACGCGGTCGGCGATGCGGAAGATCTCGTCCAGGCGGTGGGAGATGTAGATGACGGCCACGCCTTGGGCCTTCAGCGCGCGGGCGATGTCGAGGAGGCGGGCGACTTCGTGGGCCGAAAGGCTCGCGGTCGGTTCGTCCATGATCAGGACCTTGACCTTCAGCGAGAGCGCCCGGGCGATTTCGACGGTCTGCTGTTCGGCCAGCGTCAGGCCCGAGGCGGCGCGGCGGACGTCGAGTTTGACGCCGAGGGGGGCGATGAGGGCGTCGGCCTCTCGCGTGAGTTCGGACCAG
This sequence comes from Tabrizicola sp., assembly GCA_046076605.1. GTDB lineage: Bacteria > Pseudomonadota > Alphaproteobacteria > Rhodobacterales > Rhodobacteraceae > Tabrizicola. Next base: position 3,310 of record JBJTSJ010000474.1, on the reverse strand, counting down.
CGCATGATGCGGCCCTTGGCGCGGTTCGAGATGAAGATGTTCTCGGCGACGTTGAGGTCGGGGAAGACCATCGGCTCCTGGTAGATCGCGGCGATGCCTGCGTCTTGTGCTCCTTGCGTGGATTTCAGGGTGACCGGTTGGCCGTCCACGCGGATGGAGCCGGTGTCGGGTTGGTGGACGCCGGTCATGATCTTGATGAGGGTCGACTTCCCCGCGCCGTTTTCGCCGACGATGGCGTGGACCTCGCCCGGCAGGACGGTGAGCGTAATGTCCTTCAGCGCCTGGGTGGCAGCGAAGGACTTGGACAGGCCAAGAAGTTCCAGGACCGGCTGGGTCATGGGGATTTCCGTTTCAGGGAAGGGGAAGGGGGCCGCGCAAGGCGACCCCCAGGGAGCATGAAGCCTTAGTTGGCAGCGGCTTCGACGTTGTCCTTGGTGTAGACCGTGAACGGCCCCATCAGGACGCGCTTGGCACCGGCGCGGCCCGGGTCTTCCTCGATCTTAAAAGTGCCCATGCGGCCTGCGGTGAATTCCTCACCGACTTCGCCTTTGATGGCACCCGTGGCGAGGGCGTAGGACGCCTGGTAGGTCAGGTAGCCAAGGTCGACGAAGCTCCACAGCGCGAACTGCGGGGCGCAGCCGTTCAGCGAGTAGCTGACCATTTCCGCCGGCAGGCCGAGGCCGGAAACCTTGACCTTTTCGCACAGGCCCTCGTCCTGCATGGCCTTGGCGGCGGCGACGATGCCGACGGTGGTGGGGGCCATGATGACCTTGAGGTCGGGGTACTTGTCGACGAGTCCGAGCGCCTTGTTATAGGATTCCTCCGACTGGTCGTTACCGTAGACGACGTCCACGAGCTTGAGGTCCTTGTACTTGGCGTCCGAGGCCATCGTGCCCTTCATCGCTTCGATCCAAGCGTTTTGGTTCGAGGCGTCGGGGCTTGCCGACAGGATCGCGACTTCGCCCGCACCGCCCGCAAGGTCAAAGGCCATGTCGGCCATCACGACACCGATGGATCCGAAGTCGACCTGGGCCACGAAGAACGATTCACCCGCGCCGTTCGGGATCGGGCTGTCCCAGGTCACGACCTTGGTGCCCGCAGCGGCGGCGGCCTCGGCGGCGGGGGCGATCTGGTCACCGGCGTTGTTCGACAGCATGACCACGTTCTGCTTTTGCGTCGTGGCGTTGGTCAGCATCTCGATTTGGCCCGCGGCGGAGTTTTCCGGGGTCGGGCCGATGAATTCCAGCGTGCCGGTCGAGCCGAGCTCTGCCGCGGCTTCCTGCGCGCCACGGTTCGCCTGGTCGAAGGGCAGGATGCCGAGGAACTTCGGCAAGAGGACCGCGTTCACGGCCTGGCCGGGGGTGGCGGTCACAGGCTCGGCCATCGCGGTCGAGCCCATCAGGGTCGCAAGGCCCGCCGCGAAGGCAAGGCCGGTGAGTTTCATCATCATTGGTAGTCTCCTCCCGTTTGTTATGCCTGCCGTGCCTTCCTCAGGCGGCGGTCAGGACTTTGGCTTTACTTGGGTCAACCAGGACCACCTCGACGCCCAGCTGTCGCAGGTGGTCCAGCATGTGGGGTGGCGCGCCCGTGTCGGTGACCAGCGTGGTGACGCGGGTCAGGGGGCAGACCACCATGTTGCCGCGCGCCTCGAACTTGGTCGTGTCGGCGACGACAATCAGGTTTTCGGTGCGGGTCAGAAGCTTTGCCTCGGCCCGGGCCACCAGCGGGTCGCTTTCGATGATGCCCAGGGGCGTGATCGAATAGCAGGACATGAACATCTTCGAGGCGGCGAAATGCTGGATCGCGTCTTCGTCGAAGGGGGAGAGGATGATCCCGGCCTCACGGTAAAGCTCGCCGCCCGGAAGGACCACGCGGTTCATCGAGTTGGCGATGAGCTCCTGCGCGATGGGGAAGGAGTTGGTAAGAACCTGCATCCGGTGCTGGCGCAGGTATTGCGCCATGAACCAGGTGGTGGAGCCGGCGTTGAGGATGATGGAATCGCCGTCCTGGCAGAGGTTGGCCGCGCCTTGGGCCACGGCCTGCTTGAGGTCGGCGTTGAGCGTCTGGCTGGCATCGAAGCTTGGCGCCGTCAGCGGCGTCTGGCCGGAGGCGACGGATTCCGCGCCGCCGTGGACGCGTCTGAGTTGGCCGGAATCTTCCAGTTTGGCGAGGTCACGGCGCAGGGTGGCGACCGAGGCGCCGGTCACTCCCACCAGATCGGCCACGCGGACGATGCCACGGTCCCGCAGGCGGGTCAGGATCAGCTGCCATCTTTCGCGTTCGTGCATCATGGCCGGAAGGCTGTCAGAATCGCTCATATCCGTCAACAAACAATCGCAATGCTGCATTGCGGAAGATTCTCTGCGGTGCAGTATGGCGTTTCGTGATTGACTGTGAGCGTTTCGTCCCTATCCTTGGCTGCAACATTTTCAGCCAAAGTCCGGACCGATGACCCAGGAAATCACGCTCAAGTCCCTGTGGGACGACGCTTATGCCGCCGCTTTGGATGAACCGGGGAAGCTTCTATATCGGTCGAACCTGCTGGGGTCAGACCTGAGAATCACCAACTTCGGCGGGGGGAACACGTCCGCCAAGGTCACGCACAAGGACCCGCTGTCGGGGGATGACGTGCAGGTGCTATGGGTCAAGGGATCGGGCGGGGACATCGGGTCGATGAAGCTGGATGGCTTCGCGACGCTGTACATGACCAAGCTGATGCAGCTGCGGGCGCAGTACCGGGGGCTGGACCAGGAAGACGCGATGGTCGAGGCCCTGGGGCACACGATCTTCAACCTGAACCCCCGCGCGCCTTCCATTGATACGTGGTTGCATGGGTTCGTGCCTTATACCCATGTCGACCACGTCCATTCGGATGCGGTGATCGCGATTGCGGCGTCAGCCGATCAGGTGCGGCTGACGGAGGAGATCTTTGGCGGGGAGCTTGGCTATCTGCCGTGGCAGCGGCCGGGGATCGACCCGGGGATCAAGCTGGGCCGGATGGCCGAGGAGAACCCGAAGCTGAAGGGCGTGGTTCTGGGGCAGCACGGGCTGTTCACTTGGGGCGCGACGGCGAAGGACTGCTACCTGCTGACTTTGGAGATGATCAACAAGGCGGCGCTCTGGCTGGATGCGAATGTGAAGCGCCCGGTGTTTGGAGGCGAGAAGGTGGCTTCTCTGGCTGCTGACGACCGGAAGGCGACTGCCCGGCGGCTGATGCCGTTAATCCGGGGGCGGATTTCAGGCGGGGCGCACATGGTGGGGCATTTCACCGACGCACCGGAAGTGCTGAAGTTTGTGAACTCCCATTCGC
>JBJTSJ010000473.1:0-5952 GCA_046076605.1 Tabrizicola sp. | reverse complement strand
ACGGTGTCCGGCACTTCGGCCCAACCAATGCCCTCTGGCGGGCGGATGCGGACAGTCAGGCCGTCGGTCGCTGGGGGAAGGGTCAGGACAAAGTGGTGGTCCTGGTCGAAGTTGGCCTTGATCCGGTCGATCCGGAAGGCGTCGGTTTCCATCGTGAAGCTTTCGCCCGGCGGAAAGGTGGTGCTGGTGCGGACGTTCGTGGGGGCCGCGACGGGATCACCGTTGGGCCAGGTGACCTGACCGTTCAGATAGGCCTCGACGAAGGTGATCCACTGGTCCGGCGCAATCGTCCCCTGCGCGATGGCCAGGGGGTCGCCGTTTCCTGCCAGTCCCAGCGCGTGGAACAGATCGCCCACCCCGCGCGGGCCGGACTGGTTGGCGATGCCGAAGAAGAAGACCTGGGCGTCATAGCTCATGTCGACCAACCGTCCGGTCAGCGAGGTCTGCGCGAACGCGTCGATCCAGTTTTGATGCGAGCGCACCCCGGGGGCAACAAGGCTGGCGAAGTAGTCCGCCGTGCCTTCGAACCACCACTGCACGTCCGGCCCGTATACGATCCCCGGATGGGTGGTGAAGCTGATGCAATGGAAGAGTTCATGCGAGAGCGAGTAGATGAACTGCTCGGGCGTGATCTCGCCCGCGGCCTTGTAGAAGGTGACCTGGCATTCGTCCGGTCCCTGGCCGCCCGTCACGGCATGGGCGGTATAGGTCGATCCGTTGACGATGACTTCCAATGTGGCGGGTGTCAGCATGACCGAGACGTAGGGCTGGATCGACAGACCGCCCATGTCGGTCATCGCGGGACCCATGCGGTCGGCGAGGTTTTGGGCAAGGCCAAGCCAGTAGCTGTCGTCGCCATGCGCGTCACTGGCGAGGCGCAGGAAGCGGATGGTCGAGGTGCGTCCGCTGTAGCGAAGCGTGACCTGGCCGATTTCCTGGCAGGGCTCGGGGGCAAAGCGTTCGTCGAAGATTTCGATGTAGCCGGGGGTTTCGCAGGTGAAGCTGAAGGCCTGGGCCTTGCCGGTGAGGAGCGACAGGAAAGCGGTCAGCAGGAAGACAATCAAAGCGCGCATGTCCCGGCCCTTCATCAGGAATGGCCGGAACTATGCACGGGATTGCCGGAAAAGCCTAAGGTTCTGTGGACGGCTAGTTGTGCTGCACGTCCCGTTCAGGGCCTAAGGCGGCGCGACCCTGCTGTGTTCGGCCTCGACCGCGGCACTGAGGCCGTAGAGGCCCTTGATCTTCAGACTGTCCGCCGTGCAGGAAAAGCTGAATGCGCCCGGCAGGAAAGGCGGGAAGTCCTCGGTCGGGGGCAGTGCCTGCACGCCCAGCCCGCCCAAAGTGACCTTGCCTTCGGTGGTGACGCTCGTCTCGCCGTACCAGGCGGCGGCCACGCCCTCTTCGCGCACCTGCCAGTCAAAGTCCGCCATGCCCCGGACGATGGTCAGGGTGTCGATGTCGCCCTTGGGCGTTGACAGGGTGCAGCCCGTGGTCTGGTTGTTGAAGGCAAGCGTCGCGGTCCCGTCATCGCGGAACATGAGCCGCCAGTCCCCGCTGCGATGGCCGCACGACGTGGTGCCGGTGTCGCCGCCGAACGCCATCAGGATCGGGGCGATCTCCTCGCTCATCCTGGCCTGGCCTTCCAGCGACTCCTCTGTCGGCGCCCATTCGCCCACAAGGCAGCAGCCCTCGGGGCCGAGTTCCGACACCTCCACCGGATATTCTGGGGTCGCTGGTCCCACCACGCTGGTCGCATAGATCAGGCGGTTTTGCACAGCATCGCAGGTGTCGAAGGCTTCCAGTATGTCGCCCCAGGCGTTGCCGCCTTCCTCGGCTGTACGGACCGTCAGGCCCTCCTGCGGGGGCGGCAGGGTGATCGTGAGGTGGGTGTCGCGCGCGAACCGCGCCTTGATGCGGTCGATCTTGAGGAAGTCGGTCTCCATCATGAAGCTTTCCATCGGCGGAAAGGCTGTTTCCTCGCGCACTTCCGTTGGGGCGGCGATGGGGTCGCCATTCGGCCAGGTCACCTGCCCGTCGAGATAATCCTCAACGAAGGTGATCCATTGTTCGGGCGAAATCACCCGCTGCGCGATGTCGAACGTGTCGCCATTTCCCGCCGATCCGAAGCCATGGAAGAGCTCGGCCACCCCGCGCGGTCCGGACCGGTTGGCGATGCCGAAGAAGAAGACCTGGCTCTCGTAGCCCATGTCGATGAGGCGCTCGTTCAGTGACTTCGGGTCGAACCGAGCGACAGCGCTCTGACGCACCCTGACGTCCGGTGAGACGAGACTGGCGAAATACTCGGCCGTTCCTTCGAACCACCATTGCACGTCCGCCCCATAGACCACATCGGGATAGGTGGCGAAGGTGATGCAGTGGAACAGCTCATGCGCGAGGGTGTAGGCGAATTGGTCGGCGCTGATCTCGATATCAGCTTTGTAGAAATTGACCTGGCATTCCTCCGGCGCGCGTCCCGGCGTGGTGGCGTGGGCGGTGTAGGTATCGCCCGCGACCACGGCAGTCAGGCCAACCGGCGACAGCATGACCGAGACGAACGGCTGGATCTTCAGCCCGCCCATTTCGGTCATCGCGCGACCCAGGCGGTCGACCATATGCTGTGCCATGCCGAGCCAATAGGCATCGTCGCCGTGCCAGTCCGACGCGGTCCGCAGGAAACGGATGGTGGAGGTGCGACCGCTGTAATGCAGCGTGACCTGGCCGATTTCTTCGCAGGGCTGGGGGACAAAGCGCGCGTCGAACGTGGCGATGTAACCCGTCGTCTCGCAGTTGGAGCTGAAGGCCCGGGCCGGGCCGCCAATTAGGGACAGGAAGACGATCAGTCCAAGGACGGCGAAGGCACGCATCTGCCTCTCTTTCATCGGTGATGTCAGGGACTATGCACCGATTTGCAGGAAAAAGCACCTGCGCGCGTCCCCGGGCTGGGGGAGCGCGCTTCAGCTTGGGTCAGACCCCTGCCGGGTTGTCGATTTCGCCGCCCATTTCCTTGATGTCCTGATAGCGGTCGCCGATGCGGTGGTGGGGGCGGCCTCCGAGAGAGGCGCCGAGGGCGATGACCAGCTCGTCGTGGCCGGGCGCGTCGGGGACATGGAACTGGACGGTCAGGTAGTGCGAACGGCGGCCGGCGTCGTGCTTGTCCATCAGCGGGATCTGGATCTGCGTGTTGGCAGGCCCCCGCGTGTTGGTGAAGCCGAGGTAGGTCTTGGCCCCCACCGCCTCACGGAAGAAGTTGCCAAAGCGGAGGGTGTGGATCAGGGCGGAGCAGTGTTCCAGCTCGCAGGCCGTGCCGCAGAGGGCTGCCTTGCCGTAGGCCTCGATCTTGTCACCCCCGCCGGCGAGGGTGATCATGCGGTTGGTGAGGAGTTGGCCGAGGGCGGGGCCCATGCGTTTGATCTCGGGCGAGAGGTCTTCCACGAAGCCGCGGCCGTACCAGGGGTTCGTGACCACAGCGGCGACGGCGATCATCCGCAGGGGTGGGGTGCAGGCGCGGCCGCCGTCGGTGATGGTGTCCTCGTCATAGGTGACCAGTTTGCGGAGTTCGGGGAGGGACATCTTAGGGTTCCTTATCAAGCGCCGAGCTGGCGGGTTTGGCCCGTGGTTTCGGTGCCGTGGTAGATCGAGAAGCTGCCGTTCTTGAAGTCCTGCGCATAGCGGCAAAGCATGGTGGCCTCGGCGGGGTTCGCTATCTGGGCCGTCGCCAGGTCCGCGAGCGAAAGGATGCGGTAGCCCGGCGGCAGGGGGCCAGTGACGGTGCCGTGGTAATAGACGGCGTGGCCGCCTGTGCTGCGGTCGTCGAAGGTGGCGTAGACGAAGTCGATCTGGGGTTGCAGGCCTAGGGCGGTGAGTTTGGCCGTCAGGCTATCGAGCGTCGGTTGCGGCGCAAGGGGCAGGCGGAGTTCGCTGCCTTCGGTCTTGAAAAGGACGCCCCCGTCGCAGGCGAGGACCGCGCCGAGCCGGCTGCCTTTCGCGGCGGCGGCGGCTTCGGCGAGGTCTTTCTCGATCCCGATGGAGAAGTAGTTGCCGCGGAAGTAGCCCAAGGGTTGGCCTTCGGTGGCGGCGAAGTGCTGGATGAGGCCGATCAGGATCAGGTGGTCTCCGGCATCGACCAGCTGATGGTTTGCGCAGGTGAACTGGGCGAGCGCGCCGTCGATCAGCGGCATGTCTGACGGACCGGGCGTCCAGGCGCATTGGGCGAACTTGTCCGGCGCGCGCGAGGCGAAGAGGCCGGAGACGGCTTTCTGGTCCTCGGCCAGGATGTTGACGGCGAAATGCAGGGCGTTGGCAAAGGTGTCGGCGGAATGCGCGGTCTTGGCCAAGCAGACGAGGAGGAGGGGTGGGTCGAGGGAGACCGAGGTGAAGCTGTTCGCGGTGAAGCCCCGTGGCGTGCCGTCGGGCTGGCGGGTAGTGACGACGGTGACGCCGGTCGCGAAGGCGCCGAAGGCGTTGCGCAGGGTTTTCGGGTCAAGGGTATTGAGGGCGGTCATCGCAGCACCTCGGTCAGGAAGTCCGCCACCGGGCGGTTCACAGCGGGCGGGTCCTCGGCCAGCGCCATGTGGCGGAGGCCTTTGAGGATCACCAGCCGCGCGCGGGGGATTTCCTCGGCGATGGCCATGCTCATTTCGGGGCCGTTGCCGGTGTCCTCGTCTCCGGTGAGCACGAGGGTCGGGACGCTGAGGGGCGGGTTCGGGGCCACGATCTCGTCCACCCCGTGCGCGAGGATGCGGTAGAGCTTGACGTAGACCTCGCGCTTGTTGGCCAGGACCCAGCGGCGGGTCAGGTCCATCAGGTCGGGGCGGGTGGCCTGCGCGTGTTCGGTATACCAGCGCTGTAGCGCGAGTTCGACGGTGGCCTCGGGGCCGTGGTCGCGGGCCTGGTCGACGCGGTAGAGGATGGCGCCTTGCTGTTTCTCGGTGCGCTTGTGGGCGGAGTGGAGGACGACCAGCGCCGTGGTCCGATCGCGGTGGTCCTGCGCGAAGCGGCGGGCGATCATGCCGCCGAGGGAGAAGCCGACGACGGCGGCCTTTTCGATCTGCAGGTGGTCGAGGAGGTTGGCGAGCTGGTCCGACAGGTCCTTGAGCGTCGGGTCGCCCTCCGGTGGGGCGGTTTCGCCGTGGCCGATCAGGTCATAGGTCAGGACGCGGAATTTCTTCAGGTCGGGGAGCAGCCACTGCCAGACGGCACGCGTCAGGCCGAGGCCGTGGATCAGCACGACCACGGGGGCGTCCTCGGGACCGGCGAGGTCGTAGGTGGTGCCGTCGTGGATCATTGCGGGTTCCAGGCGATGACTTCGATTTCCACGCGGATGTCGACGAGGAAGTCGGAGACGAGGGCCGAGCGGGCGGGTGGGCTTGCGGGGAAGTATTCGCCGTAGATGGCGTTGAAGCCGGGGAAATCGGCGCGGTCCTTCAGCCAGACCATGGTTTTGACGACGTGGTCGCGGGTGCAGCCAGCCTCAGTCAGGGTTTCGGTGATGCGGTCAAGGCAGGCGCGGGTCTGGTCCTCGATGCTGCCGGTGGTGAGGACTTCTGTTCCCACCATCGGGACCTGGCCGGTCAGGAAGACGAAATCGCCCGCGCGGACGGCTTTCGAGAGGGAAAGTGTCCTGCCGTTGATGACCAGCGGGCCGCCGATGATTTCTTTCATGTCGTCCTCCGTGGTCCCTGGATGTGCCATTCCGGCGCAGGTGCCGATTGCGGATTTTCGTCAAGGAGTGGCGAAAAATCGGAAACATGCGGCAATTGCGCGCGGCATCAAGGGGGAAAGCCGGGAGGGTGCGATGGCCGAGTTGAAGCGCTGCCAGATGCTGATCGACGGGGAGTGGGTTGGGGCCTCGGATGGGGAGGTGTTCCCGTCGGTGTCGCCTGTCACGGGCGCGGTCTGGGCCGAAGTGCCGGAGGCGACTGCGGCGGATGTGGACCGGGCGGTCAGGGCGGC
>JBJTSJ010000472.1:0-3000 GCA_046076605.1 Tabrizicola sp. | reverse complement strand
GGCGACACGCTGCAACAGATGCTGGCACAAGACGAATACATTGACGAGGTCAAGCGGCTGAAGGCCAGGCTTCTCCTGCTTTCGGCCGGGGGCAACGATGCGCTTGGCGGAGGCGATCTGCAAAAGCACCTGCGTCCCTTCGACCCGGCCCTCACTCCGGCGCAGCACATCAAGTCCTCGTTCACCGCGCTGATCGACGATGCCATCCGGCAGTTCGACCAGATCTTCCGCCGCGTCGCCCGCGAGACACCCGGCGTCGGCATCATCTGTCACGGATATGACTTTGCGATCCCGAACACGGGAAAGTGGCTCGGCAAGCCGATGAAAGCCCTGGGCATCACCGACAAGAAGGTCCAGCGCGACATTGTCGCCGAAATGATCAACCGCTTTGCCCTTGCCATGAAGCGGCTGGCCGACCGCTATCCGCATGTGACCTTCCTCGACAACCGCGGCACGGTGAAGGATCCTGACTGGCATGATGAACTGCATCCAAACCCGGCAGGCTTCCGAAAGGTCGCGGCAAAGTTCGATGCGGCGATCCGACAGGCCACCGGCCGTTCTGCCGGAGGCCCGACGCCACCCAAGGGCCCGAAGGGCGGCAAGGGGAAGGCCAAGGTGCCCGCGCCCGAGCGGCGGACTGGCCTGAAGGCGCCGACCGGTCTCAATCGGGGAGTCTCGCTCCACATTGGGCTGAACGTTGTCGATCCGAACCACTACGGCGGCGAGCAGCGGCTGGCTGGCTGCCACAACGATGCACACGCCATGGCCAGGATCGCCGAAGAGGCCGGATATGACAGCCGCACCGTGCTGCTTGACGGTCAGGCCACCGTCCGGGCCGTACGCGACCACATCGCCGCCGCCGCGGCCGAGCTCAAGGCGGGCGAGATCTTTCTGCTGACATATGCCGGCCACGGGGCCTCGATCCCCGATTTCAGCGGGGACGAGACGGATGACGGCAGGGACGAGACCTGGTGCCTGTTTGACCGGATGCTGATCGACGACGAGATCTATGACGGCTGGCGGCATTTCCGCGAAGGGGTGCGGGTGCTGGTCATTTCCGACAGCTGCCACAGCGCAACGGTCCTGCGGGCGACAGTGGGCGGCATCGTTCCGGGCCATGGAGGAGCTGCGGGCCGCCCCCGAACCCTCCCGGACGAGGTACGCCGCGCCGTCATCACCGCGCATCAGGCCACCTACCGCGCCGCCGCATTGGCGGTGGGGGCGGGCGAAGGTGGGATCCTGAAACCCGGCCGGTCGCGGGCGATCTCGCAGCCGCTTGACTGCACCGTGCGGCTTCTTTCGGGATGCATGGACAACCAGACCTCAGGCGATGGTGAGCTGAACGGGCTATTCACCAGCCGGCTCCTGCAGGTTCTGGAGGGCGGCTTCCGGGGCGACTATGACAAGTTCCACCGGGCCATCCTGAAGTTGATGCCGGAAAGCCAGACGCCGAACCACTGGGTGGTCGGCCGCAAGGACCCGGCCTTCGACGCCCAGCACCCGTTTGAGATCTGAGAGCCCGCATAAGCGTCCGGACCCATTGCCAGCGTCATGCCAACGGTGGGTTCGGAGCCCCAGTAACAGGGCGTTTCGGGATACCGGAACGACCGGCACCTTGAAACAGGATTGTCAGGGCGCGCAAAGACCTGCGATTCCCGGTCGCTCTCGGGATGGTCAGAACGGCAGGGACTTGCGCAACTCCCGCGCGGTCTGGATGGCCGAGCTGGAGAGCGTCTCGACCGGGAAAGTACTCAACACCGACCAAAGCTGATGCATGGCCTTGTTGTTTCCGTCCGCGACGGCCTGAATGAAACGCAATGCCAGGATTTCCGCATCGGGTGCCTCCGAGGCAAAGGCCTCGCCAGCCCAGGCCGCCCAATCGTCTTCGCCTTCCTGCAAGGCGGCCAGCCAGATCGCGATTTTCGCACTGCGTGACGGCTTCAACGCACGCAGGGTTTCGCCTTCGGGGCTGTAGAACGCGATCATTGCAGACCCTCGATCATCTTGCGAAGCGGAACATAGCGGATGGTGAAATCCAGAAGCGGCTCGATTTTCACCCTTGGGGCAAACGCTCCAAGTTTGCTGGCGATCTGACGATTGGCTGCATCCAGGAACCGCTCCCGCTCTTCGCGGACGCGATTGAGCGTCGCGCGGCGCACCTCGTCGCGCCCAAGGCCCCTTGCCAGCATCGCATCAACTCCGGTGCGAACGGCTTCCGGCGTCGGCTCGACAATCAGCGCGGTGTCGGACGTGAACAAAAGCTCGCGCCCGCCAATCGAAGGCACCGAAACGATGGGCAACCCCGCCAGCAGGCATTCGACCGAGGCCCGCATGCAGCCCTCCTCGGTGCTGAGTGCCAGGGCGACCCGCGCGCGGGCCATGACCGAGGCCAACTCTTGCCGGCCAAGATAGTGATACCTGCCCTTGCCCAGCCGATGATTGATGAAGTTACCAAGCCGGAACTCGCCCTGCAGCTTCTTGAACTGCGCGCGCTCTGATGGATCTACAGGGTCGCCGTAGACGAAGAGTGGGTCATCCAGATGCGCTGCTAGCTCATGCTGCTTCCAAGGCGCCATGCGTGCAATATAGATCGACAAGCAGTCCGGCAAATCGGGATGCGGCGCAGCTTCTCCGACAAAATGTGCCTCGTCGGTGAAGAGGTTCGGATTGCCCGGTATCGACGGTATACCAAGCTCGCGATACTTCTTCTCCTCGAGGTCCGAGACGTGCATCGCCACAAAACTGTGGCCGGGATTACAGGCCTCTGCGCGGCGAAGGGTCTCGGCCAGCGGGCGCAGGTCTGTCGTCTCCATCGTCCAGGTCGGCTTCACGAAATGAACACCGCGCCGACGGCCGAATGGTAACCATCCGGCGTAGGCCGCAGTTTATGCGGCTTTGGCGATCGGGCCGCGCTTCCAGTTCCAAGGAAGGAGTTCTGGCAAGCGTGAAAGGGTCGTTTCCGGCAACCGTGCAAGGACATCTGCCAGCCAGGCCTGAGGG
>JBJTSJ010000471.1:0-3074 GCA_046076605.1 Tabrizicola sp. | reverse complement strand
CCAAGGGCCGATCCCGGCCAAGGCGGCGATCAGGACGCCCCAGCCGATCAGCACGTGGTGGTCATAGCGCTGGCGGGCGTGCGACCAGTCGTAGCCCGAGGCCATGTATTGCATGAGGTAGGCGATGGCGAAGACAAGGCCCGCGACGAAGCCGCCGCCCGGCATGTTGTGGCCGCGCAGATAGATGTAGACCCCGACCAGCATCGCCATGGGGAGGAGGAGCCGGGTCGAGACGACCAGCATCATCGGGTGGCGGTCGCCGGATTCCTGCGGTCTGGGTTGGGCGGCCAGACGGCGGGTGACGGCCGGGTTGCGCAACAGCGTCAGGGAGAGCGCGTAGATCACCAGCGCGGCGATGCCGAGGACGATGATCTCGCCAAAGGTGTCATAGCCGCGGAAGTCGACGATGATCGTGTTGACGGCATTGGTCCCGCCCGCGCCGGGTTTCGACTGCGCGAGGTGGAAGGCCGAGATCGGGTCGAAGGCGGGGGCGCGGGTCATCATCGCCCAGGCCAGCCCGCCGATGCCAAGGCCCGCGATCGCGCCGATGCCTGCGTCGCGCAGGCGGCGGGGCAGGGGGCTTTCGACGGGCGTGTCCTTGGGCAGGAAGTGGAGCGCCAGGAGCATCAGGAGGATCGTCACCACCTCGACCGACACTTGCGTCAGCGCAAGGTCGGGGGCGGAGTAGAGCATGAAGAGGGGCGCGATCAGCAGGCCCACTACCCCGGTCAGGATGAGCGCGACCAGGCGGTTGCGGTGGAGGAAAGGGGTGGCGAGGCCGGCAATCATCATCACCGCCCAGACGACCGCGATGATCGGGTCGAGGGGCAGGGTCTCCCTAGTGCCGGGCAGGTGAGAGCCGCCGCTGAAGGCCCACAGGGCGGCTCCGGCGATGGCGAGGACAGCCAGGACCAGCGACCGGGCGAAACCGCCGTTGTGCAGGCCCTCGGTGATGGTGCGGGAGAGGGCGGCGAGGGGCTCGATCAGGCCGTCGAAGATGCGCTTGGCCTCGGGGCGGGGGGCGGCGTCCCAGAGCGCGCGAAGGCGGGGGTAGGCGCCCAGCAGCATCAAGCCGCCACCGATGGCTGCAAGCGACATCCACAGGGCGGGTGCGTAAAGCCCGTGCCAGTGTTTGATCTCGACCTCGACCGGCGTGCCGGTCACGGCTCCGGCTGCGACATCGACCAGCCAGGCGGCGGTGGCCATGGGCAGAAGGCCGATCACCACAACCAGCGCGGCGAGAAGGGCGGGCGCGGCCCAGAGGCCGAAGCCGGGGTCATGCGGGCGGTGCGGGTAGTCGTCGCGCACCGGGCCGAGGAAGCCATGCGCGAGGAAGCGGAAGGAATAGGCGACCGAGAAGGTCGCGCCGAGGGTGGCGAGGATGCCCATGGCCCAGGGGGTCAGCCATTGGGTATGGGCGGCTTCTTCCAGCATCAACTCCTTCGACAGGAACCCATTCAGGGGCGGGATGCCGGCCATCGAGAGGGAGGCCAGCACCACGATGCCGAAGGTGATGGGCATCAGCGTGCGGAGACCCCCAAGGCGGCGCAGGTCGCGGGTGTGGGCCTCGTGGTCGACGATACCGGCGGACATGAAGAGCGCGGCCTTGAAGGTCGCGTGGTTGATGATGTGGAAGACGGCGACAGTCGCGGCGGCCTTGGTGCCGAAGCCCAGAAGCATAGTGATGAGGCCAAGGTGGCTGACGGTCGAGAAGGCGAGAAGTGCCTTCAGGTCGTCCTTGAAGAAGGCGACTTTGGCGGCCATGACCATGGTCACCAGACCGGCGGTCGAGACGATCCAGAACCATTCGGGCGTGCCTGCCAGCACCGGCCACATCCGCGCCATCAGGAAGAGGCCCGCCTTCACCATCGTGGCCGAGTGCAGGTAGGCCGAAACCGGGGTCGGCGCGGCCATGGCGTGGGGCAGCCAGAAGTGGAACGGGAACTGCGCCGACTTGGTGAAGGCGCCGAGGAGGATCAGGATCAGGGCGGGGAGATACCAGGGCGAGGCCTGGATCAGGTCCTTCTGCTGCAGGATCACCGTCAGGTCATAGCTGCCGACGATGTTGCCCAGGATCAGCATCCCGGCGATCATCGCCAGCCCCCCACCGCCCGTCACTGCCAAGGCCATCCGCGCGCCCTGGCGGCCTTCGGGCAGGTGCTTCCAGTAGCCGATGAGGAGGAAGGAGGAGAGCGACGTCAGTTCCCAGAAGATCAGGAGGAGGAAGATGTTGTCGCTGAGGACGATCCCGACCATCGCGCCCTGGAAGAGAAGGAGGTAGGTATAGAACTGCCCCATCGGGTCCGACTTCGCCAGGTAGAAGCGGGCGTAGAGGATGATGAGGAGCCCGATCCCCAGGATCAGGCTGGCGAAGAGAAGGCCCAGCCCGTCGAGGAAGAAGGTGACATTCAGGCCGAGGGTGGGCAGCCAGTCGATCCGGGTCTGGACGATTTCACCGCGCAGGACGGCGGGGGCTTCGAGGGCAAGGAGGATAAGCGCAAGAGCCGTGACCGCCCCGGTGGCCACGGCGCAGGCATTGCGACCCGCGCGGATCATCAGGCCGGGAAGGAGCGCACCTAGAAAAGGGAGCGCCGCGATCAGGGCTAGGGACATGCGGGTTGGGTCCTCGTCGTGGCGGCTGTTTGTTGGTTCTGATCGCGTCGCGGCGGGTTTCGGGCGATTTTGGGCCTGACGTCAAGGGTTTCAAGCCCCTTGCGGCGCGATACCGCAGTTTTCGACGGGATTTCTGGCGGGGGACCGGCCTCGGGGGCATCGAACCCCCTTGGCCGGGCTGCCGCGGGACACTCGACGCGGCGTCGCCGGGCGCGACGGGTTCGGACGTGCGTCCAGAGGCCAGGGGAAGCGGCGGCGGCCCGCACCCGGGGGCTGCCGCCAAAGACGATCAGGCGACCTCGGTCACGCCTTCGGGGACCTTGGCGCCGGTCATGAAGGCCACCGCGTCGGACATGGTATAGTCCTTCGGCTTGATGACGCAGAGCCTCCGGCCAAGGCGGTGGATGTGGATGCGGTCGGCGACTTCGAACACATGCGGCATGTTGTGGCTGATCAGGATG
>JBJTSJ010000470.1:0-8153 GCA_046076605.1 Tabrizicola sp. | reverse complement strand
CTTGTCAGGTAAGCCGCAGGGTCGGGACAGTCCAGCCCAAGATGCGCTTTTCAAACGCGGTGCCATCGGCTACCCAAGGGGCAACGCATCAGGAAGCTTGCCCCATGTCCCTGTCCCGCCGTCACGTCGTTCTTGGCCTTGCCGTTGCGCTTGCGGGGTGCGGCGGGCTGCGGGAAAGCCGGCTGAACCCGTTCAACTGGTTCCGGAAATCCGAACCGCGCGAAACGATCGTGCTGCCCGACGCCAGGGAAGACGGTCGCGGCCTGGCAGAAGCGGTCCTGTCGATGAGTGTCGAGCCGATCCCCGGCGGGGCCATCGTGCGGGCGCGTGGGCAGATGCCGGCGCAGGGCTATTGGCAGGCCGAGCTGGTGCCGCTGCCGCTGACCGAGGGTGGCACCCTGGTCTACGAATTCCGCGTCTTCCCGCCCGCGAAGAAGACCGACGTGAACACGCCGCAGTCGCGGCAGGTGGACGTGGCGATCTATATTTCCGACGTCAAGCTGGAGAACGTGGCCGAGATCGTGGTGCAGGGCGCGACCAACGCGCGATCCTCGCGGCGGTGAGGCGCATGCCCTGGGGATGGGGCATACTCCGGAACTGGCTGTTCCTGCTGGTCCTGCCGGTAGCGGCGCTGGCGGAACCTCTGCCCCCGCCACTTAGCGACACGGTGTCGGATTTCGGGGAGCTTCTTCCCGCGGTGGACGAGGCCCGCGTCGCTTCGCTTTTGCGCGATATCCGGGCCGAGACCGGTGTGCATGTCGTGGTGGTCACGATGGACCGGATCAGCGACCATGGCGGCTGGGGCATGAGCCTGGAGGCCTACGCGACCGCGTTGTTCAACCAGTGGGGCGTCGGTGACCGGCAGCGGGATGACGGGATCATTCTGCTGGTCGTGCCCGGGACAAGGGACACGCGGATCGAACTGGGGGCGGGTTATGCGCGGGCCTACAACGCCCGTGCGCAAGAGGTAATCGACACGGCCATGTTGCCGCAGTTCCGCGAACGCTTGATGGTTCAGGGGATCACGGATGGGGTGCTCGCCACCCGCGCGAAAATCGTCGAGCCCTTCGTCAAGGGGGAATGGGTCGGGCTGGGTGATCTGGTCAGGACAATACTGATCGGTCTGGGTGTGGTCGGCGGGGTGGCTGGGGCCGGCTTTGCGGGTAAAGCGGCCTGGACGGCCTATGTGCGCTGCCCGCAGTGTCAGCAGCCCACGCTGTCGCGGAAGAACGAAGTGATCGTTCACGCCACCCGATACAATTCGGGACGGGGCGTCACCCACCTGACGTGTCCGGCTTGCGGGTATCGGGAGGACCGGCCCTACACGATCCCGGCGAAGGGCGACGACACCACCCGGGGATCATCGGGCGGCGGGTCTTCAGGCGGCTTCGGCGGGGGCAGTTCTTCGGGCGGTGGTGCCTCGGGCAAGTGGTAGGCTAGAGGCGGACGACGCGGACCTCGTTGCCCTTCGCCGACAGCGCGATTTCCCCCTTGCAAAGGCGCAGGGCATCGTCGCCGAAGGCTTCCAGCCGCCAGCCGGTGAGTGCCGGGACCGAACGGTCGCCCGCGGCGATGAGGTCAAGGTCGGCAGAGGAAGCGATCAGGCGCGGGGCGACGCCCAGGCTTTCCGACTTGGCTTTCAGAAGGACGCGGAGAAGGTCTGCAAGCGCCGGGTTCACCTGCATCTGGTCGCGTGAGGTTTCGACGCGGGGAATGTCCTCGGGCTTCATCTCCAGCCCCTCTTTCACCGCGGCGAGGATGCCATCGGCGATCTCGGGCTTGCGCCCCTCTCGCAGAAGAAGGCGCGAGCGGCCCAGTTCTTCGGCCGTGCTGGGGCGGGTCGAGGCGAGTTCCAGAAGCGCGTCGTCTTTCATCACCCGGCTGCGCGGCACGTTCTGGGCTTGGGCGTAGGCCTCGCGGAAGCGGGCCAACGCCTTGACGACGGCCAGGAAGCGGCCGGAAGTGGTTCGGGTCTTGATGCGCTGCCAGGCATCGTCGGGGGCGACGGTGTAGGTGGCGGGGTCGGTAAGGATCGACAGCTCTTCGGCCACCCATTCGGCGCGACCGTTCTTCTTCAGCTGCGCGGCCAACCATTCATAGATCACCCGCAGATGGGTCACATCGGCCAGCGCATATTCCTTTTGCGCGTCCGACAGGGGACGCCGCGACCAGTCGGTGAAGCGCGAGGTCTTGTCCAGATCTGCCCGGGCGATCTTCTTGACCAGCGTCTCGTAGCCGACCTGCTCGCCAAAGCCGCAGACCATGGCGGCGACTTGCGTGTCGAACAGGGGTTTGGGGAAGACGCCGCCTTCGACGAAGAAGATTTCCAGGTCCTGGCGGGCGGCGTGGAAGACCTTCACCGTCGCCTCATGCCGGAAGAGGTCGTAGAGCGGTTCCAGCGACATGTCCTCGCCCTCGATCGGGTCGATGAGGACGGCCTCACCAGCGCCGGGAAGGGCCATCTGGATCAGGCAGAGCTTGGACCAGTAGGTGCGTTCGCGCAGGAATTCGGTGTCGATGGTGACGAAGGGCTGGCTTTTGGCAAGGGCGCAATAGGCGGCGAGGTCTTCGGTCGTGGTGATCGTGCGCATGAAGCAGCCTTTCGCCCGCGGGGTCATCCCGCCCATTTTCCGGGCTGCTATAGGGTGAACGTCGAGAAAAGGGAAGAGCGGGGTTGTGGCGAAGCGTGCGGCGTGCGTTGCTGACGCTTTCGCGGAGGGTCGGATGCGGGGTCTGTGGCTGGCGGGGGGTGGGCTGTTCCTGGGGCTGGGGCTTCTGGGCGTGGTGCTGCCGGTTCTGCCGACGACGCCGTTCCTCTTGCTCGCGGCGGGGTGCTTTGCGCGGTCCTCGCCCCGGCTGCATGGCTGGCTCTTGTCGCATCCGACCTTTGGCCCGCCGATCCGGAACTGGCAGGAGAACGGCGCGATCTCGCGCCCGGCCAAACGGCTGGCGGTGGGCAGCATGGCGGCAGTGATGGTGGGGTCGGTGGCCGCCGGGGCGCCGTGGAAGCTACTTCTGGCACAGGTCGCGCTTATGGCCATTGGCGCGGGGTTCGTGCTGACACGGCCGGACGGGCCGTCAGGGAAGTAGGATGGGCGTCCGGTCCCCAATGGCAAAGCGGCTGAGGACTTTCGGATAAAGCTGGTGTTCCATGGTCAGCACGCGGGCGGCGAGCCTGTCCTCGGTATCGCCCGGCAGGACGGGGACACGGGCCTGGCCAAGGATGGGGCCTGCGTCCAGCTCGGCGGTGACTTCGTGGACGGTGCAGCCTGCTTCCGTGTCACCTGCGGCGAGGGCGCGAGCGTGGGTGTGGAGGCCAGGGTACTTCGGCAGCAAAGAAGGGTGGATGTTCAGCATCCGGCCTTCGTAGCGGCGGATGAAGCCGGGGGTCAGGATGCGCATGAAGCCTGCAAGGCAAAGGATGTCTGGCTGGGTGGCGTCGATCTTTTCGGCAAGGGCAGCCTCGAACGCCTCGCGGTCGCGGCCGTAGGGGCGGTGATCGATGGCGGCGGTGGGGATACCTTGCGCGACGGCTTTCGCCAGGCCCCCGGCAGTCGGATCGTTGGACGCCACGAGGACCGGATGGGCGTAGCCGCCTTCCGCCATGTCCTTCAGGAGCGCCAGCATGTTCGAGCCACCCCCGGAAATCAGGATGGCGACGCGTTTCACAGAAGCTTGCCCTGGTAGATGACCCCCTGCCCTTCGACGATCCGGCCGAGGCGGGTGACGGTTTCGCCTTCGCCTTGCAGGAGTTCGGTCAGCGCGTCTGCGCGGTCTTCGGCGACGACGAGGATCAGGCCGATGCCGCAGTTGAAGGTCTTGAGGAGTTCTGGTTCGGACATGTTCGCCGTCGTGGCGAGCCAGCGGAAGACCGGGGGCAGGTCCCATGCGCCGAGGTCGATCTCGCAGGCCAGCCCTTCCGGCAGGACGCGCGGGGGATTTTCGGTCAGGCCACCGCCGGTGATGTGGGCGAGGCCATGGACCCCGCCTGCGCGGACGGCGGCGAGGGCCTGTTTGACGTAAAGCCGGGTGGGGGTCAGGAGCGCCTGGCCGAGGGTGCCGTCGGAGAAGGGCGAGGCCGCGTCCCAGCCGAGGCCGCTCAGTTCCACCACCTTGCGGACGAAGCTGTAGCCGTTGGAGTGGACCCCGCTGGACGAAAGGCCAAGAAGGACGTCGCCTTTCTGGACGTCGCGGGGCAGATCGGACCCCCGTTCCATCGCGCCGACGGCGAAGCCCGCAAGGTCGAAGTCACCCTTGTGATACATGCCCGGCATTTCCGCCGTTTCCCCGCCGATCAGGGCGCAGCCCGAATCCGCGCAGCCCTTGGCGATGCCGGTGATGATGCGGGTGGCTTCCTCGACCTCAAGCTTGCCGGTGGCGAAATAGTCGAGGAAGAACAGGGGTTCGGCCCCCTGGCAGACGAGGTCATTGACGCACATCGCGACAAGGTCGATGCCGATCGTGTCGACATTGCCGGTGTCGATGGCGATGCGAAGCTTGGTGCCGACGCCGTCTGTCGCGGCGACGAGGATCGGGTCCTGGTAGCCCGCGGCCTTGAGGTCGAAGAGCGCCCCGAACCCGCCGAGACCGCCCATGACTCCCGAGCGGCTGGTCGATTTGGCGGCGGGCTTGATCCGGTCGACGAGGGCATTCCCGGCGTCGATGTCCACGCCCGCATCGGCATAGGTCAGACCGTTGTGCCCCGTCGCCATGTCGCATCCCCTTGAGAAGCCGTTTCGCCCGTCCGCTACACCAGTTGCGCCGCAGCGGCAACTGTAGGCTTGACGGGTTTCGCGGCTTGTCGGATGCCTTTGCGGAACGAGGAGGAAGCCTTGGAGTCGATCCGCTACGTCTATGAGGTTCTGTTCGGTCTGGGGCTGGTGACAGCCCCGGTCTATCTGGGACTGGCGGCCCTTGTGGCCTGGATCGTGTACCGGCGTCAGGGTCAGGGCCAAGGCTTCTGGCGGTGGCTGGTTCCAGCGCG
The DNA here is from genome assembly GCA_046076605.1 of Tabrizicola sp. Classification (GTDB taxonomy): domain Bacteria; phylum Pseudomonadota; class Alphaproteobacteria; order Rhodobacterales; family Rhodobacteraceae; genus Tabrizicola. The sequence continues at coordinate 3,169 of JBJTSJ010000470.1, read as the reverse complement.
AATCTGGGGACATCCGTCGCATCTGGTGGACCTGCAGCTGTTCGTGCTGGGGCGGATATTGGCCGTGCTTGGGGTCGTCGGTGGTGTCGCGCTGACCACATCGCTTGCAGCCTTCGTGGCGGGCCTAGTCCCTGCCCTTTTGCCGGCGCAGGACCTGGGGCCGATGCTGCTGGCGTTCCTGCTGTGGCTGCCCTCGGACTTTGCGCTGTACTGGATGCACCGGTTCTATCACCGCTTCAGCGTGATCTGGCCGCTGCACGCCGTCCACCATAGCGCTGAAGTGCTAACGCCCTTCACCACTTATCGGCAGCATCCATTTGCGCTGCTGTTGAATGGCTGGGGGGTGGCTGGGTTCGTCGGCCTGTGCCAGGGCGTGCTGCTTGGCGTCCTGTCCGAAGATATCTCGGTGGCTGAAATCGCGGGCATCAATGTCTTCATCGTGGTGTCTCATGCCGCACTTGGGGCGTTGCAGCATTCACATGTCTGGCTGAGTTATGGCCCGGTTCTGGAGCACATCGTGATCTCGCCCGCGCAACACCAGATCCATCACAGCACGGACCCGGCGCATTACGGCAAGAACCTGGGGAATTCGCTGGCGATCTGGGATTGGATGTTCGGGACGCTGTACGTGATCAAGGGCACGGAACGCCTGACCTTCGGCCTGACCGAAGCTGCGGAAAAGCCGCTGATGAGCCAAGAGATCGGGGCAGTTCTGTGGGACCCGATCCGCCGCATTCTCACCCGGGGCTGACCGGTCAGTACTTGCCGGTCCCGGCGCCTTCTTCGGCATCGACGATTTCGGGGGCGCCCTCTTCCACCGGCTTCGACCTGCTCTTGGCGACGGCGAAGACCACGGCGCCAACCAGGACGAGAAGGAGAAGGCCCTCGTTGCCGCTGTTGTTTTCGACGACCGGCGCGGGAACCGGCGCAGCTTCGCCCGCCCAGACGGCGGCGGCGGTAGCTACCCACGTCCCGGCCCAGGCAAATGTCGTGCTAGCAGTTTTCAGCATGGTCTGTCCCTACCCCGTATTCGGGTTATTGTATGCGAATTTTAGCAGCGTCACCTTATTTCTCAAGCCCTGCTTTGGCTTGACCCGCCGAACCGGTCTGCTAGGCAGGATCCGCTACGGGCCTGTAGCTCAATTGGTTAGAGCAGGGCGCTCATAACGCCTTGGTTGGGGGTTCGAGTCCCTCCGGGCCTACCATTCCCGCCAGCCGATCGATCAGTCGACGGGGATAATCGCCACGGCGACGCGGCGGCCTTCGCCAAGGAGCACGTTGTAGGTGCGGGCGGCGGTGGGCGAGGCCATGACCTCGACCCCTATCCCCTGCCCTTCCAGCGCATCGCGGAAGCCCTGCGGGACATGGGCGATATTGCTACCGGTGCCTACGAAAAGGACGTCGATCTTGTCCACCAGGCTAAGGGGTGCGGCGGTGTCGTCGTAGCCGCCCCAGGGACCGGCATCCCAGGGGGTGATAGGGCAAGGCCCGCGCAACACGTGCCCGGCCACGCGGAAGAAGCCGGGACCGTAGCCCTCGATCGCCTTGGCCGAACCGTAGGTGACTTCGGTCAGGCGCATTACGCGTCGACGTTGGCGAATTCGCCCTTGCCCGGCCGCTTGGACTTGTCGCTGCGGTCCACACCCAGCATCAGGACGATGTTCTTCGCCATGTACAGCGTCGAATAGGTGCCCAGCACGACCCCCAGAAGCATCGCAAAGACGAAGCCGCGGATCACGTCGCCACCGAAGATGAACAGGACCAGCAGCGAGATGAAGGTCGTCGAGGCGGTCATGATCGTTCGTGAAAGCGTCTCGTTCGCGGTGAGGTTCATCATCTCACGCAGGGGCATCTGCTTGTATTTCGCCAGGTTCTCGCGCAGGCGGTCGAAGATGACGACGGTGTCGTTGACCGAATAGCCGAGGATCGTCAGCAGCGCTGCAACGATGGTCAGGTCGAACTTGATCTGGAAAAGCGCAAAGATGCCGACAGTCACGAGGACGTCGTGGATCAGCGCGGCCACGGTGCCTACGGCGAACTGCCATTCGAAGCGGACCCAGACATAGAAGAGGATGCCGACGGCACCGGCAAGAACAGCGAGGAGCGCGGAGGTTATGAGTTCCTGACTGACCTTCGGGCCGACAGATTCGACGGACGGAAAGTTGATGGCCGGGTCTATGGCCTGCAGCGCGGCCTCGACCTGGGCGATGACCTCGGGGCTCACCGATTCCTCGCCCTCGCGGGCGGAAAGTCGGATCATCGCCACGTGCTGGTCTTCACGGAACGAGGGGTCGAAGACTTCGGTGATCGAGACATCTCCGGCGTCGATGGTGGACAGTGCTTCGCGGTAGACGCCCACATCCACCGCCTGAGTGGATTCGGTGCGGATCGTGGTGCCACCGCGGAAGTCGATGCCGAAGTTGAGCCCCATGGTGAAGATCAGCACCAGCGAGGCCACCATCGCGAAGATCGAGGTACCGAAGGTCGCCCACTGGATGGCGAAGAAGTTGATGTTGGTCTTTTCGGGAACCAGTCGCAGGCGCCAGGCCATATCCATTTCCTCCGGTCAGACCACAAGCGTCTTCGGACGTTTCCAGTCGATGTAGATCTCGACGATCAGGCGGGTGACGTAGACGGCAGTGAACATCGAGGTGATGATGCCGAGGCCGAGGGTCACCGCAAAGCCGCGCACCGGGCCAGAGCCCAGCCAGTACATGATGATCGCGGTCAGGAAGCCTGTCACGTTCGAGTCCATGATGGCCGAGAAGGCGCGGTCGAAGCCTTCTGCAACGACGCGGCGGGGGTTGGCCCCGGCGCGGATTTCCTCGCACATCCGTTCAAAGATCAGCACGTTGGCGTCAACGGCCATCCCCATCGTCAGCACGATGCCAGCGATGCCGGGAAGCGTCAGCGTGGCCCCGATAGCCGAAAGGACCGCCATGATGAGTGCAATGTTTATCGCCAGCGCCACGTTGGCGAAGACGCCAAAGAGGCCGTAAGAGGCGATCATGTAGAGAGCGACGGCGACGATGCCGATCAACGCGGCTGTGCGGCCGGCGTCGATCGAGTCCTGACCAAGTTCAGGCCCGATGGTACGCTCTTCCAGGAAGGTCATCTCGGCCGGAAGGGCACCGGCGCGCAGAAGGACGGCAAGCCGGGTCGATTCCTC
>JBJTSJ010000469.1:0-6027 GCA_046076605.1 Tabrizicola sp. | reverse complement strand
TCCGGCTCATGCCCCGTCCGGCGCACCTGGTCATAGAAGAACTTGACCGGGATCTGCACATGGATCCCCGCCCCGTCGCCCGTCTTGCCATCCGCATCCACCGCGCCCCGGTGCCAAACTGCCTTCAGTGCGTTGATGCCGTTCTCCACGACCTTCCGCGACGGCTTGCCCGAGATCGAGACGACCAGCCCCACCCCGCAGGACGAATGCTCATCCTCGGTCTTGTAAAGCCCGTTCGCATCCAGCCAGGCGCGCTTTTCCTCTTCGGCCTTCACCCAGGCGGTATCATATTTGGTCATGGCATTACTCCTTGGCTGGCTCGGCGAGGAAGGTCTGTTTGGTTTCGGCGACTGGTCGAGTCGCAGTGAAAAGTCGGGCTTCGCCGAACTTGGCGTAGTAGGCTTTTGATGATCCGGCCCCGGTCACAGCGCGGAAGAACGGAACGCTTGACGGCGAAGACAGATATCCGTCCTCGAACACGCCACTTTCCAAGATCACTCCGTCCAGCCCCAGAAGTGTCCAGGTTCCGCTGGAACTATTCCCGCCGAATGCACTGAAGCAGGACTGGAATTCAGCAGAAAAGCGGCCGATGACTTCTGCATTCGGGCCGACGAAGTCTTCATCCCTAGCGAAAGAGTTGGTGTGCTCACCGTCTACGTAGGTAACTTCGCTTCCGCGTCGGACTGTCACGCCCCGGGGAAAGTCTTCTGGCCCCCGAATGATGTCTGGCCCGTTCATGGTCACAGTCATCGGCACGCTCTTGTCCGCAGGGCACCAGTCCGTAGGAGCGGCAAGATAAGCGACGTCCAGATGAACGGTCGCAGCGTCTTCCGCCGAAGCAGCTGCGCCTGTGATCGAAACGCCCGAAAGGACAATGGCCGAAATCGAAGGTAACTGCGTCATCGCTGCAAACCTCCTCATTCACTGGCCAGAAGCGGGAATTTCTCCACGCACTGCGCTCGCGTCAAAACGTTGCGGCCCTCGCCCGCGAAAGCAAAGCTGTCGGGCTTGTGGTCGATATAGATCTCGTTCGTCATGGTAAGCCCGTTCGCATCGTCGAACGTGCCCACCGGCAGCTCCAGGTTCCCCGCATAGGGCCCATCCACCGTCACCCGGAACCAGATGGCCGAGCCGCAGTCCGCGCACCAGGCCCGCTCGCCCCAAGCGGAGGACTGGCGCTTGGCGATATGCTCCGCGCCGGTCCACTCCACGTTTGCCGCCAGGACCGTGATCCCCAGCAGCGCCGAGCCGGTCCACTTCCGGCACATCGGGCAGTGGCACACCCCGAAATTCGTCCCCGTCAGCCGCGCCGTGAATCGCACCGCGCCGCAGAGGCATCCGCCCTCCCGCTCAAGGCTCATCGCTGACCCTCCACACGGGAAGTTCGGCGGTCAGCGCATCGCAGTCGAACAGCGGCTGGGTGGAGAGGAACCCCTCCTCCTCCGGGAAAATGAACTGGACCGGAGAGCCGTCGATCGGCAGCCACTGCCCATCGCCCAGGTCGGTCTCGCCCGGTCCCGCGAAGAACAGCCGCCACTCGGGATGGATGTACTCGTTGCCCTTTGACCGCCGCAGGACATTGCCGGACAGGTCGTATTCGGTGAAATCGACCTCGGTCTGGCTCAGCGTGATCCCGTCGATTAGCACCGATTTCCCGGTCAGCCGGTCATAGCCCTCGGCCCGGCTGCCGGTGCCATCGGCCTTGGTCAGGCCAAAGCTCCAGGTGTCCATCCCCTCGCCGATCAGTTCGGACATGCTGGCAGGATCGGCTGGGGCGGGGTCAAGCGTCTGCTTGATCGGGTCATAGCTTTCGACCCACTGCCCCTCGGCATCAATCTTCGAATAGAAGAACGGCCCCTCCTGATCCATGTCGACCCGCCACTGGTCGCCCGGATTGTCGGCCTCGCAGCGGTAATAGTGCGAGACGCGGCAGGCCTTGGACTGCACGGTCAGAAAGGCGGTGCAACCAGCGGGAACGTCCCAGGTACCGGCCAGCGCAGGGGCGGCCGAGGTGGTCAGGCAGGCAAGGATCAGAAACTTCCGCATCGCCGTTTCACCAAAGGGTCAGGTCAATTCCCCTGACGTTTAACGTTTCCTGCCTCATACGCGCGTATGCATGGGATACATACGCGGTGTAGACGGGGTGTAGCCTACTCCGCCGCCACCGCCCCGGTCTGGTTCAGGTAGCCCAGGATCGCCTCGGCCGCCTCGCGCCCGTCGCGGATTGCCCAGACCACCAGTGACGCCCCGCGCACGATGTCGCCCGCCGCATAGACGCCCAGCAGGCTGGTTTCATGGGTCCGGAAATCGGCCTTGATCGTGCCCCAACGGGTGACCTTCAGCTCGGGCACGCCCCACAGGGTCGGCAGCGCCTCGGGCTCGAAGCCCAGCGCCTGGATCACCAGATCGGCGGGTTCGACATAGTCCGCGCCTTCGATGATCTCGGGCGTCTGGCGGCCCGTCGCGTCCGGGGCACCCAGGCGCATCTTCTGCACCATCACGCCCTCGACTTCCGTGCCGCCGGTGAAGCCCTTCGGAGCCGAAAGCCACACGAATTCAACGCCTTCCTCTTCCGCGTTCTGCACCTCGCGCTGCGAGCCAGGCATGTTTGCCCGGTCGCGGCGGTAGAGGCACTTCACCGAAAGCGCGCCCTGCCGGATCGCCGTGCGCACGCAGTCCATCGCCGTGTCGCCACCGCCGATCACCACGACCCGCTTGCCGCTGGCATTCAGCTCGCCGCTCTCATACTCCGGCACGTCGTCGCCAAAGCCGTGCCTGTTCGACACCGTCAGATAGTCCAGCGCCTTCACGATCCCGTTGGCCCCAACGCCCGGCGCTTCGATATCCCGCGCCTTGTAGACGCCCGTCGCGATCAGTACCGCATCATGCTGCCCCCGGATCGCGTCAAAGGTGATGTCCTCGCCCACGTTGCAGTTCAGGACAAAGTTCACGCCCCCGTCCGCCAGCTGGGCGTTGCGACGTTCCACCACGTCCTTCTCCAGCTTGAAGCCGGGGATGCCATAGGTCAAAAGCCCGCCCGAGCGGTCATAGCGGTCATAGACCGTTACCTGCACGCCCTGCCGGCGCAGCACGTCCGCCGCGGCCAGCCCCCCTGGCCCCGCGCCAATGATTCCGACCGATTCCGCGCGCTCGGCATGCGGGCGGATCGGCTTGACCCAGCCTTCTTCCCAGGCCGTGTCGGTGATGTACTTCTCGACGCTTCCGATGGTGACCGTGCCATGCCCAGACTGCTCGATCACGCAGTTGCCTTCGCAGAGCCGGTCCTGCGGGCAGATGCGGCCGCAGATTTCCTGGAAGGTGTTGGTGGCCTGGCTGATCTCATAGGCTTCCTGCAGCCGCCCCTCGGCGGTCAGCTTCAGCCAGTCCGGGATGTTGTTGTGCAGCGGGCAATGCGACTGGCAATAGGGCACGCCGCACTGGCTGCAACGGCTGGCCTGCTCGGCCGCCTTGCGATCCGCGAACTCCCGGTAAATCTCGTTGAAATCCTGCGCGCGCGAGGATGCGTCACGCTTTTCCGGCATCTCCTTGCCGACCGTGACGAACTTCAGCATCTTCTGCGTGGCCATGGCTGCGCCTTTCACCGGAATCCTTCGGGCCTGCTGGATACAGCGGATCAAGAAGCAGTAAAAGTCAGTAGTGCTAACCTATATGCGGCTTTTTGTTTGGAAAAGACAGAAATGTTGTCCCATTTTCCAGTTTTTAGGTCAATTTTGCTTACCTATAAACCCTAAGCCTTCGGGACAACATCGATTCTGGCAGGCCGCCTGCTCCGGCAGCCCGCACTTTAGTCGGCGACAACTTGCTGCTTCTGTTGGCCAAGGCCCGCGATTCCAAGTTCCACGACATCACCCGCCTTCAGATAGCGCGGCGGCTTCTGCCCCAGACCAACGCCCGGAGGCGTCCCGGTCGAGATCACGTCCCCCGGATGCAGGGTCATGAACTGCGACAGGTAGCTGACCAGATAGGCCACGCCATAGACCATGGTCCGGGTCGAGCCGTTCTGCATCTTCTCGCCATTGACCGTGAGCCACATGTCCAGCACCTGCGGATCGGCAACCTCGTCGCGGGTCACCAGCCAGGGGCCGATCTGGCCAAAGTTGTCGCAGCTTTTGCCCTTGGTCCACTGGCCGGACCGTTCGGTCTGGAAGGCCCGTTCGCTGACGTCGTTGGTGATCGCATAGCCCGCGACATGCGCCATCGCCTCGGCCTGGCTGACGTACTTGGCCTTGGTTCCGATGATGACCGCGAGCTCGACCTCCCAGTCGGTTTTCTGCGACCCGCGCGGGATGATGATGGGGTCGTTCGGCCCGCAGATCGCACTGGTCGCCTTCATGAAGATCACCGGTTCCGGCGGCACGGCCATTCCGCTTTCCGCGGCGTGATCGGCATAGTTCAGCCCAATGCAGATGAACTTCCCGGTGCCCGCAACACAGGGCCCAAGCCGGGTACCTGCATCCACGACCGGCAGCGTTTCCGGCTTCACGGCCCGCAGCATCGCAAGCCCGGCATCCGACAAGACGCCGCCGCCGATGTCGGGCACCAAGCCAGACAGGTCCCGGATCGTCCCATCGCTGTGCAGAAGGCCGGGCCGTTCCGAACCCGCAGTCCCATGACGCAAAAGCTTCATCTCATCCCCTCAGATGTTCGACCAACCGCCGTCGATCACATGTGCGACGCCTGTGGTATACGAGGCCTCGTCCGATGCAAGGTATACCACCAGGGCCGCGATCTCTTCGGCCTTGGCGATGCGCCCGATGGGCTGGCGCGCCACGAAAGCGGCCTTCGCGGCCTCGTAGTCGCCCGTGGCCTGCAGGCGACCCTCCAGCGAGGGGCTTTCCACCGTGCCAGGGCAGATCGCGTTGCAGCGGATACCCTTGGTGACGAAATCTGCCGCGATCGCCTTGGTCAGGCCGATGACAGCGGCCTTTGTGGTGCCGTAGACAAAACGGTTGGGCGCCGCGATCACCGAGGACGCGACCGAGGCCATGTTGATGATCGACCCTCCGCCCTGGTTGATCATGCCGGGCAGGAAGGCGCGGCACATCCGGTACATCGCTGTCACGTTCAGGTCGAAACTGAAGGCCCATTGCTCATCGTCGCAGTCAAGGATGGTGCCGCCCGCGACAAAGCCCGCGCAGTTGAACAGCACGTCCACGCGCCCGGCGGCCTGGACCGTGGCGGCGATCTCGGCCGGATCGCGCACGTTCAGAAGCCTGGTCTCAATACCGTGCTCCGCCAGGCTTTCCAGCGCCGAGCCGTTGATATCGGTCGCCAGCACCTTTGCGCCCTCGCGTGCCATGGCGATCGCACTTGCACGGCCGATCCCCTGGCCTGCAGCGGTGACCAGCACCCGCTTTCCCTTCAACCGTTCCGACAAGATCAACAGCCTCCCTTGGCCAAATTGAGACGAGCCTTCACCTGCCAACCCCGGCCAGCGCCCGATCCAGATGCGAATAGCCGCCATCGACGAACAGCCATTGCCCTGTCAGGTGTCGCGCGCGATCCGACAGGGCAAAGACCACCATCGCGGCGATCTCGGCGGCTTCGGTCATGCGTTGCCCAAGGGGGATGCGCGCGGTGATTTCCGCCAGTTTGGCCTGTGGGTCGTCGAAGGTGCGGATCCAGCGGTCATAGAGCGGCGTCATCACTTCGGCAGGCAGGACGGCATTCACCCGGACGCCGTGCGGCGCAAGGGCGGCCGCCCATTCCCGGGTCAGCCCCAGCTGGGCGGCCTTGGCTGCGACATAGGCCGAAGTGTTCCCCTGCCCCGTCACCGCCGTCTTGGAGCTGATGTTGACGATCGCCCCGGACGCCGCCTTGATGTCGTCGGCCAAGAGGTGCACCAACGTGTAGTAGTGGATCAGGTTGCGGTCGAGCGAGGCCCGGAACGCCTCGGGTCCAGCTTCGATTCCGATACCGTCATTGACCCCGGCATTGTTCACCAGACCATAAACGGTGCCATAGCGCGCCTTGGTCTCTGCCACAGCCCTACGGCACTGCTCATCG
>JBJTSJ010000468.1:0-3132 GCA_046076605.1 Tabrizicola sp. | reverse complement strand
CTACCGGGCGCGGAAGGCGGCGATTGCGGAGTGGAATTCTCGCAGCCCGGTGCTGAAGCGGGGGATCGCGCTGACGCCGGTGAAGTTCGGGATTTCGTTCACGCTGACCTGGCTGAACCAGGCGGGGGCGCTGGTGCATGTTTATCAGGACGGTAGCGTCGCGCTGAACCATGGCGGGACCGAGATGGGACAGGGGCTGTTCCAGAAGGTGGCGCAGGTGACTACGTCGGTCTTCGGGCTGGACGTCGGGATGGTGAAGATCACGGCGACGGATACCGGGAAGGTGCCGAACACGTCTGCGACGGCGGCCTCGTCGGGGAGTGACCTGAACGGGATGGCGGCGAAGGCTGCGGCGGAGACCATTCGCGGACGCCTGGCGGAGTTCATTGCCGAGAAGCATCAGGTGAAGCCTTCTTCCGTGCGGTTCGTGGACGGGACGGTGAAGGTCGCGGGCGAGGTGTATGACTGGGCGCGGGTGGTGGCCTGGGCCTATCAGGCGCGGGTCTCGCTGTCCTCGACCGGGTATTACGCGACGCCGAAGATCATCTGGGACCGGGTGAAGGGGGTCGGGCGGCCGTTCTTCTACTTTGCCTATGGCGCTGCGGTGACCGAGGTGGTGATCGACCGGCTGACCGGAGAGAACCGGATCCTGCGAACGGACCTCTTGCATGACACGGGGACCTCGCTGAACCCGGCGCTGGATATCGGGCAGGTCGAGGGGGCCTATGTGCAGGGGGCCGGGTGGCTGACGACGGAGGAGCTGGTCTGGGACGGGAAGGGTCGGTTGGCGACCCATGCGCCCAGCACCTACAAGATCCCGGCCTGTTCGGACCGGCCTGACGTGTTCAATGTGGCGCTGTGGGGGAAGCCGAACCGAGAGGATGCGGTCGGCAAGTCGAAGGCGGTGGGGGAGCCGCCGTTCATGTTGGGGATTTCGGCGCTGTATGCGCTGTCGGATGCGGTGGCGGCGTGTGGGGATGGGTCGGTCTATCCCGCGCTGGATGCCCCGGCGACGGCAGAGCGCGTGCTGATGGCGGTCAGGCGCGTGGAGGGTCGGGCATGAGCGGGACCGCGACGCGAGGGGACCAAGAATTCTCGGCGAAAATTTTTGGAGGTGCGGATGTTTGATCTTGGGGCTTTGGCGGCGGCTTTGCAGGCGCATGGGCGGGTGGCTCGGGTGGTGATCGCGGGTGTGCAGGGGTCTTCTCCACGTGAGGTCGGGGCGTCGATGCTTGTATGGGAGACCGAGCAGTCGGGGACGATTGGCGGCGGGGCGCTGGAGTTCGAAGCTTGTGTGAAGGCGCGGGAGTGGCTGGCGTTGCTCCCCCTCACCCCAACCCTCTCCCCCGGAGGGGAGAGGGGGCCGGTTGCGCCTCGGGTGGAGCGGATTTCTCTGGGACCCAGCCTTGGGCAATGCTGCGGTGGGGCGGTGGTGCTTTGGACCGAGGTGTTCGAGGCGGTGCCAGAGGCTGTGGCGGGCGTTGTCGCGCGGGGCTTGGGCGATATGCCTTTGGCCGTTAGCCGTGTGCTGGCGGCGGCGCGGGGGCAAGGAGTGAAACCTGCGCCCGGGCTGGTGGCGGGGTGGCTGGTGGAGCCGGTGGCGGAGGCGGAGCGGCAGGTCTGGGTCTGGGGTGCGGGGCATGTGGGGCGGGCGCTGGTGTCCGTGCTGGCTCCGCTGCCGGGGATCGCGGTGACCTGGGTGGATGTCTCGGCGGAGCGGTTTCCGGAAGTGGTGCCTGCGGGGGTGACTGTTGTTCCGGCGAGTGACCCGGCGTTGGTGGCGGATCATGCACCGGCGGATGCGGAGCATCTGGTGCTGACGTTTTCCCATGCGCTGGATTTGGAGCTGTGCCATCGGCTGTTGTTGCGGGGATTCCGGTCGTGCGGGCTGATCGGGTCCGCGACGAAGTGGGGGAGGTTCCGGTCGCGGCTGCGCGCCTTGGGACATGAGGCGCAGGTGGTGGGGCGGATCCAGTGTCCGATCGGGGACCCGAGTCTGGGCAAGCATCCGCAGGCGATTGCGGTGGGCGTGGTGGCGGAGATGCTCCGTTCGCCGAAGGTGATGGCGAAGGATAAGCGGGCATGACGCGGCCGGAACTTCTGCGGGTGGAGGGGATCACCAAGGCCTATCCCGGGGTGGTGGCGAACTCGGATGTGACCTTCTCGATCGGCGAGGGGGAGATCCACGCGCTGCTCGGGGAGAACGGGGCGGGGAAGTCGACCATGGTCAAGATGATCTATGGTCTGGTGCGGCCTGACTCCGGTCAGATGACCCTGCGCGGGGCGGCGTATCAGCCGTCGAAACCGGCTGAGGCGCGGCGGCTGGGGGTGGCGATGGTGTTTCAGCACTTCTCGCTCTTCGAGGCGCTGAACGTGGCGGAGAATGTGGCGCTGGGGATGGAGAACCCACCGCCGATGCGGGAGCTGGCCGCGCGGATCCGGGCGGTGTCGGAAGAGTATGGGTTGCCGCTGGACCCGTCGCGGATGGTGGGGGACCTGTCGGCGGGCGAGCGGCAGCGGGTGGAGATCATCCGGTGCCTGCTGCAGGACCCGAAGCTGTTGATCATGGACGAGCCGACTTCGGTGCTGACGCCGCAGGAGGTGGAGATCCTCTTCAAGACCCTGCGGCAGTTGTCGTCGGAGGGGACGGCGATCCTGTACATCAGCCACAAGCTGGAGGAGATCAAAAGTCTTTGCGACGAGGCGACGATCCTGCGGCGGGGGAAGGTGGTGGCCACCTGTACTCCGCGCGACAGGACGGCGCGGGAGATGGCGGAGCTGATGGTTGGTGCCAGCCTCAAGACGCCCGAGCGGCGGGTTGGGGCGAAGGGCGAGGTGGCGCTGGGGGTTTCGGACTTGTCAGCGGCGTCGCCGATTCCGTTCGGGACATCGTTGAAGGGGATCAGTTTCACCGTGGCGAAGGGCGAGGTGCTGGGCATCGCCGGGGTCGCGGGGAACGGACAAGATGAGCTTTTGCTCGCATTGTCGGGGGAGTTGAAGTCCGCCCCGGACAAGGTGCGCGTGGCGGGGCATGCGGTGGGCGATCTGGGGCCGGTGGAGCGGCGGAAGGCGGGCCTCGTGGCTGCGCCGGAGGATCGGTATGGGCATGCGGCAGCGCCGGACATGAGCCTT
>JBJTSJ010000467.1:0-6042 GCA_046076605.1 Tabrizicola sp. | reverse complement strand
ATGTGCGGTATTGTAGGGGTTTTGGGGAACCATGAGGCTGCCCCGCTTCTGGTCGAAGCGCTGAAACGGCTGGAATATCGCGGCTATGACTCTGCCGGGATCGCCACGGTCAACGCAGGCAAGCTCGACCGCCGCCGGGCTGTCGGCAAACTGGTGAACCTGTCGGACCTACTGGTCCACGAACCCTTGGCCGGAAAGGCCGGGATCGGCCACACCCGCTGGGCCACCCACGGCGCGGCCACGGTCAAGAACGCCCACCCGCACCGCGCAGGCGGAGTTGCCGTCGTCCACAACGGCATCATAGAAAACTTCCGCGACCTTCGCACCGAACTGGCCGCCGAGGGCTATGTCCAGGAATCCGACACCGACACCGAAACCATCGTCCTTCTCGCCCGCCGCGCGATGGACCGGGGCGCTTCGCCGGTCGAGGCCGCAAAGGACACGCTGCAACGGCTCCACGGGGCCTTCGCGCTCTGCTTCCTGTTCGACGGCCAGGACGACCTGATGATCGCCGCCCGCAAGGGCAGCCCCCTTGCCATCGGCTGGGGCGACGGTGAGATGTTCGTGGGCTCGGACGCCATCGCGCTCGCCCCGATGACCGACCGGATCACTTATCTGGAGGAGGGCGACTGGGCCGTCGTCACCCGTGCGGGGGCCGAGATCTATGACGCCCGCAATGCCCGCGCCAACCGGGCCGAGACGCGGATCCAGCTGGATGCGACGCGGATCGAAAAGGCCGGCTACAAGCATTTCATGGCCAAGGAAATCGCCGAGCAGCCGGTGGTCATCGCCGACGCTCTGAAGCACTACACCACGGCCGACGGCGTGCTACGTCTACCGGAAGCGCTTGATTTCAAAGGCGTCGACCGGGTGACTCTGGTCGCCTGCGGCACCGCGTCCTATGCCTGCCATGTCGCGAAGTACTGGTTCGAGCAGATCGCGGGCCTGCCCGCCGACATCGACATCGCGTCCGAGTTCCGCTACCGCGACCCGGTCCTGTCGCCCGCCAGCATGGCGATCTTCGTCAGCCAGTCGGGCGAAACCGCCGATACGCTGGCCGCCCTCCGCCACGTCCGCGACAAGGTGGCCAAGGTCGTCTCGGTGATCAACGTCCCCACCTCCTCCATCGCGCGGGAATCCGACCTCGCCCTGCCGATCCTTGCGGGGGTAGAGGTCGGCGTTGCCTCGACCAAGGCCTTCACCTGCCAGCTGACCGTCCTGGCCCTGATGGCGCTGAAGGCCGCGCAGGACCGGGGGCGGATCGACGCCGCAAGCCTCGCGCATCGGCTGGAAACGCTCCGCGCCGTGCCGGGTCTGATGAACGCGGCGCTGGGTCTTTCGGACCCCATCGCCAAGGTGGCCGAGGACCTGGGCAAGGCGCAGGACATCCTGTTCCTGGGGCGCGGGGCGATGTTCCCGCTCGCGCTGGAAGGGGCGCTGAAGCTGAAGGAAATCAGCTACATCCACGCCGAAGGTTATGCATCGGGTGAACTGAAGCACGGCCCCATCGCGCTGATCGATGCCGCAGTCCCGGTCATCGTTCTGGCCCCCAAGGACGCGCTTTTCGACAAGACCGTGTCGAACATGCAGGAGGTGATGGCCCGGAACGGCAAGGTCCTCCTCCTGTCCGACGCAGGCGGGGTCGAAACCGCCGGCCAGGGCACGTGGAAAACGCTGACGCTGCCGATGGTCGACCCGCACTGGGCGCCGATCCTCTACGCGGTCCCGGCGCAGCTTCTGGCATATCACACGGCCATCGCCAAAGGGACCGACGTGGACCAGCCCCGCAACCTCGCCAAATCCGTGACGGTCGAGTAAGGCACCGATTTCTTTGAAGAAATCGTATCGGAGCCTTCGAAGGCTCCGGTGCGGGGTTTTCGAAAACTCCGCACTCCTGATCCACCCGCACGCGGGGTCCGTATCCGTCTGAAACGGAGCCAAAGATGCAGCGCAGAACCCTTCTCCTCGGCCTCGCCGCCCTTCCCCTCGCCGCCTGCGCCAGCACCCCCGCCCCGCCGGTCGAGGCTGGCCCGCCGATCACCCTCGTTTCGGCCTTCCAGGGCCGCACGACGGGCCGAGGCCACTTCCGCATCTGGCTGACCGGCGACGAACGCCGCTTCACCGCTCGGCTGAACGGCACGGTCACCGGCGCGCAGGGCGCACGGACCCTGACCGTGGTCGAGGATTTCGTCTATGACGACGGCCAGCAGGACCGGCTGACCTGGGTCTTCCGCGAAACAGGCCCCGGACGCTGGACCGGCAAGCGCGAAGACACCGTGGGCGAGGCCACCGTGATCGAGGAAGATGGCCAGATCCGCCTGACCTACACCGCCGATTTCAAATCGCCCTCGGGCGTCAACCGATTGGGATTCCAGGATATCCTCTACGCCCGCCCCGACGGTACCATCGTCAATGACGCCGTCGTGTCGAAAGCCGGGATCGCCGTCGCATCGGTCCGCTTCCTGATCCGCCGCTGACTTGCCCTTCCAGGCCAGCGCTGGCACTGTCCGCCCGGCGGATGGAGGCCGCGACGGACATGGACATCGACCCGCATCTTGCCGAGCTTGCGGCCATCGCCAGGCCTGAGAAAGCTGCCGAAATGGCCGCCTATCACAAGGTCGACCGACCCTACCTTGGCGTGTCCGTTCCAGACATCCAGGATCTGGCAGATGCCTGGCGGGCCGGGCTGTCGGTGGATGACCGTCTCAGCCTGGCCAGCGCCCTGTGGCAGACCAACATCCACGAGGCGCGGATCGCCGCTGCGAAACTTTTGACTCAGGCGCGTATCCGGCCGGATGATGCGGTGTGGGAGCTGATCCGGTCCTGGGTCCCCGACTTCGACGCCTGGGCCATTGCCGACCACGTCAGCAAGGCCGGCGAGCGGCGGCTGCTGGCCGACCCCTCTCGCTTCGATACGGTCGAAACCTGGGTGACCAGCCCGCACATGTGGACCCGCCGCGCCGCGCTGGTGATGACCTTGCCCTGGACCAAGCAGAATTTTCCGAAAGATCATGACCTGATCATCCGCGCCCGCGTTCTGGGCTGGTGCGCGGAGCTGGCCCCTGACCGCGACTGGTTCATCCAGAAGGCAATCGCCTGGTGGCTGCGCGACCTGTCAAAGCACGACGCCGAGGCCACGAAGGGCTTTCTCGCCGCGCATGGTCAGACGCTGAAGCCCTTCGCGGCCAAGGAAGCCGCGCGGCACCTGTCTACGGCGGAATAGGAAAGGGCGGCCGCAACCGACCGCCCTTCCGCTTGTGTCTGGCGGGTCCGATCAGCGCCCTTCGAATTTGCCCTGGAACTTGTCCCAGACGCTGACGTTGGTCTTGGTATCGACCTGCGACGCGGGGCCGGCAAAGCTGCCCGGGTTGGTCCCGTCTATACCGTTACCCCAGCCATTGTTGCCCTTAGATTCTTCCGGCGGCGGTGGCGGTTCGCAGTCGCCTTCAAAACACGCAAAGGCCGAGGACCCGAAACTCATCGCAATCGCAAAAACGGTAGCTGCAGCAGTCAAATTCTTCATTTACGTTTTCCCTCCCTAATTGATGGGTAAGGCAAGCGTCGCACACCGTAGATTAACCAAGAATGAACACCTTTTGCTCATTTCTGAGTTGATTAGTCATTCAAATCATACAGTTGGTCAGATTCCTGCCCGATTGTGGGCACAAAGAATTCCAAATTGGGCTTGGAACAGATTGCCCCATCAGGCGCCAGCATGTCTTTTCCAGCCGATCCGGTCGAACAAGGGCGCATAGACGCCCGTCAGCGCCCGAAGTGCCGCCCCGTCCGTCCGCCCTGCCGGCTCCCATCCTTTCGTCGCAATCCCCAGGATGCGGGGCGCGATCATCCCCTCAGCCTGCCGGTCATCGGTCGTGAACTCGCCCCAGAAACAGGCCTCGACGCCCGCGATGCGGGGGGCGATGTCCTCGGCGCCTTGCGGGATCGGGTCCCAGGCAACCGTCTTCTCCAACGGCACATAGCCCGCCCAGGCCGCCCCCCAGTCGTCCGGGTCTGGCGAATGCGCGAGGTCGAAATAGGCGTGCTGCGCCGGGCACATCACCACGTCATGCCCCCACCGCGCCGCCTCGATTCCCGGGCCCTGCCCCGTCCAGCTGAACAACAGCGCCCCGTTGCCGATGCCGCCCTGGCAACCCTTCGCCGCCTCTTCCCAGGCTGCCACCCGCACCCCGGACGCCCCCAGTTCCTCGGCCAGTTTCGCCAGCATCCAGCCTTGCACGTCGTCCGAAGTCTCCAATCCCTCCCGCGCTTTCAACGCCGCCACGGCGGGCGAGCCGCCCCAGGCCCCATGCGGCGCCTCGTCCGCGCCAAGGTGCAGGATGCCCAGCGGGAACAGGCTTGCGACCTCCTTCGCCAAAGGCACCAGCAGGTCCCAGGTCGCCGGAACCGCCGGGTTCACGATGTTGTCGAGGTAACCCTGGACCGAGACCTCCTCGCCATTGTCGCCCGGGTCGCGCAGACCGGGCAACGCCTTCACCATAGCATGGCTGTGCGCGGGCACTTCGATTTCGGGCAGCACTTCGATCTGCAGCGCTTTGGCATGGGCGACGACCTTCGCCACATCGGCCTTGGAGTAGCTCCCCCCCGCACGGATGCCACCGCCAAACACCCCCGGCACCAGTTCCCCCTCGCCCCGGAAGGCCGTGCGCTGCCAGAGGAGCGGTTGCGTTTCGACCTCCAGCCGGAAGGCCTCGTCATCGGCGAAATGCCAGTGAAAGCGGTTCAGCTTCATAAGCGCCATCAGGTCCAGGAGGCGCAGAATGAAGTCGACCCCAAAGAAATGCCTTGCGCAATCAATGTGTTGGCCGCGATAGCCAAAGCGCGGAGTGTCGGTGATCGTCCCGCAGGGCAGCACACCACCGCAAGTCTCGCGCAGGGTCAGAAGGGTGATCCCGGCGTAGTGGAGCCCCGCAGGCCCGCCTACCGTGACCGACAGACCTGAAGGCGCAATGGTCAGGCGGTAGCCTTCAGGGCCAAGAGACGCGTCCTCGGTGACCGCAAGTGCCCGCCCGCCACCCACCATCAGAGGCGCAAGGCCCAACCGCGCAGCAAGGTCCGCCACGCCCTCGAGCCCCGCCACGGGGGCCAGAGCAGCGAATTCCACCCCCCCGCCCGCAGGCCGCCAGTCGGTCGGCTGCGGCAGGAGCGGCAGAGTCCCCGCGCCAAGTGCAGGCGCAGGCGGCCCCTCCCCCTCCCGCAGCCCGATGTCATTCCCTTGCGGCAGGGGCAGGCACTCCTTCCCCACCCGCAGATAGGCCCCCAGCGGCAGCCAGGCTCGGTTTCGCGGCCCGAACTCCTTGTGCGCGTGCTCCAGCACAACTTCATGCTCCGCCCCCGGAGCCAGATCCGGCAGCGCCACCTCGGCATAGCCCGCCACGCGCCGAACCATCGTCCCGCCCGAGATCACCTTCGGCGCGGCCATCAGCGAAAAGCACAGCACCGGCGCAGCCAGGGGCGTATCCGAGCCCACCAGGCAGCGGATCTGGTTCCCGTCGATGCGGGTACGGAAGGTCAGGGTCATGGTGCGTCCAACCTCAATTCGGCAATGAAATCATAGATGTCGCTGCGGTAGAGGCCCCGCGTGAACTCGATCGGCCGACCCGAGGGCAGGTAGGCCGTCCGGTCGATCCGCAGCACCGCCGCCCCTTCCGGCAGCAGCAACAGCTTCGCATCCACCGCCGTCAAGTTCACCGCCGTGATCCGCTGCACCGCCCGCGTGGGGGCCTTCCCCGAGGCACGCAGCACGTCATAGAGCGAGGTCTCCACCGCCTCCGGGTCCGGCAACACGTCCGTCGGCAGCGACGACCATTCCAGCGCCAAGGGCGTGTCGTCGGCAAAGCGCAAACGCTCCACCCGCGCGACGCGGTCGCCTTGCGGCAGGCCCAGCGCCATCATCTCATCCGGGGTCGGCAGGAACAGCCCGCGCCGCAGGATGCGGCTGGAGGAGGTCTTCCCGCGCTGCCGCATGTATTCGGTGAAGGACAGCAGCGCCGAAAGCGAATGCTCCATCTTCGACTTCGGCGG
>JBJTSJ010000466.1:0-3700 GCA_046076605.1 Tabrizicola sp. | reverse complement strand
ACCAGGTCGTTCGGGATGAGGAGGGTCGCATCTTCCTTGATGATGTCGACGACGAAGAGGAGGACCTGGTCCGCCCCGTCTTCCTTGGCGACGTCGACCATCGAGCGCATCAGGATGTCCTTGCGGTCGAGGACGACCTTCGGCGCGGTGGTTTCAAGGACGGAGACGCGGAGTTCTTTCCCCGCGACGTTGTATTCCTTGGAGTCCATCCGCAGGAGTTCGGCGTCCGAGAAAGCCGAGACGTCGGACTTGGCCTCGAACATCTTGGTGGCGAGCTCGTTGATGTTGACGCCGAGGTCCTTGGCCAGCTTCTCGGCCACGGCGCGGTCGTGGGGGGTGGTAGTGGGCGACCGGAATTCGAGCGTGTCGGAGAGGATGCAGGAGAGCATCGCGCCCTTGATCGCCTTCGGCGCCTTGGCAACGTGATCGCCCATCAGGTCGTGCATGATGGTCGCGGTGCAGGCCAGCGGGCGGATGGTGATGTCGATCGGGGTCTTCGTCTTGATGCCGCCGACCAGCAGGTGGTGGTCGATGATGCCCTGGATCTTCGCCTCGTTGATCGAGGGGGGCAGTTCCGCGGGGTTGTTGGTGTCGACGATCACCACTTTGTCCTCTGCGGTCACGTCGGAAATGATCGCGGGTTTCTCAAGGCCCCAATGCTTCAGCACGAAAGCGGCTTCGGTGTTGGGCTCGCCCAGCAGAACGGGTTTCGCCGGGGTGCCGGTTTCGGTCAGGTACCAGGCCCAGATGATCGGGCTGCCGGTGGAATCGGTGTCGGGGGACTTGTGGCCGAAGACGAGGGTGGTCATGGGGAATGCCCTTACGGTTTCGCGAAATTCGCGCGCGGTATAGGCGAGGGCGCGGGGAATGTCACCCCGGGGTGGTCAGGTCTTGCGGGACATGCGGCGACGGCGTTCCTTGATGCGTTCCGTCGCCTCGTCCGAGCCGTCGTGGAACGATCCGAACCAGCGGTCCCAGGGGACCTCGGCGGTGCCATAGTTGCACTCGAAGAAGCGGTGGTGAAGCTGGTGGTGGAAGTCGCCTGCGTTGATGACGCGGGTGTCCTTTGCCAGCACGCTTTCGAACCCGGCGTGGCTGAAGGAGGGGCCGATCATCTTGATGTAGATGTGGACAAGGAAGATCACCGGGTGGCTGGGCACCACGAAGTGGATGAGGACGGCTGAGGCGTAGAGGAAGCTTTCGACGGGGTGCATCGACAGGCCGGACCAGGGGCCGATGTTGATCGACCGGTGATGCAGCGCATGGACCCGGGCGTAGAGCGGCGGCCAGTGCAACAGGCGGTGGACGAAGTAGAAATGCGCCGAGGTGAAGATGGGGACGGCCAATAGCCAGAGAAGGAACCACACTTCGTTCCCGCGGAAGGCGAAGGTGGGGATGACGCCGTTGGACACGCCCCACCAGTAGAGGACCTCGAACAGCGTCCAGGCGACGACGCCGGAGGTCAGGCTGTGGAACATGTTGTCCTTGACCTGGTCGCGGAAGGCGAAGCTGCCGTTGTCGCGCATCAGCGGGCGGGCGTCATACTTCAGCCGGTCGCCCTGCAGGGTGAAGGTGAAGAGCCAGAGGTGCAGGGTGCCTGCATAGAGGGTGATGAGGATCAGGTTTCGCAGCCAGATCGTCAGGACCCAGCCGGGGGCGAGGGTCTGCATCGTCTCGGGCGCGGGCTGGAGGGCGTTGTAGACCAGGATCGCCGTGGCGAGGAACAGGGTGCCAGAGGTCAGCTGGACCCAGCGTTTGGTGACCCACCAGAGCGCGGCGCGGGCGTTCAGCGGCCAGTGGAAGAGGGCGGAGTCGGGGATGGGCAGGGGCGGATGGTGGTTCCAGATCTCGCGGCGGGGGGGCTGGTCGGTCATGGGTTACTCATGCGTCGGGCAGAGGCGGGCGAGGGCTTCAGCGAGTTTCTCGCGTTCGTAGGGCGGCATTGGGATAGTGGTGGCGGGGTCGGGGAAGCTGCCGTTCCGGACGGCGCTCGCATAGGCGGTCAGGGCGCGGCGGCGTTCGGTGTCGAGGGCGGCGCGGAGGGGTTTGATGTCTCCGAACGGTTTGGCGTGGCGGGGGAGTTTGGGGGTGTCGCTGCAAATGTCGGCGGTGAACAGGAAGATGACGTCGGTGCCCTGACCGGAGCCAATGCCGTGGGTGATGAGGGGGGTTCTCGCGCTGATCGCGGCAGCGGCTTCTTCGGCCACGCATTCGAGTTCGACGGCGATCGCTCCGGCCTCTTCCAGGCGGCGGACGTCATGGAGGATTTCCAGCGCCTCGTCGGCAGTGCGGCCCATGGCCCTTAGGCCGCCGGTGGTGATGGACTTGCGGGGGACAAGGCCGGCGTGGCCCTGGACGGACAGGCCTTCGCGGGCGAGCATCTCGACGATCTGCAGCCTGCGGATGGTGTAGATGCAATCGGCCCCGGCGGTGGCGACGCGGAAGGCCTCGCGCAGGACCTCGTCGGGGGTGACGAGGTGCGGGGCGCCGATGGTGGCGATGATGTACTGGTCCGGCGCAGCGGCGCGGGCCTCGTCATAGCGCAGCGAGGTGACGGAGAGGAGGTCGATGCCAGATGCGGCGACGGCGGCGGCTTCGTCGGCGATGTCGCGGGTGGCGTTCGCTTGCGTCAGCTTGCGGCGGTCGGCCTTGGCGGCGCGGAGGTCGCGGAGCGTCAGGTTCCGCCGGGCGGGCTGGCCGCCGAAGGTGTAGATCGGGGTCATGTGCCGACCCCGATGCGGTAGCGGGTGGTGAACGGGGTGTCGGGGTCGAAGGCGTGGGCCGTGGCGATGCCTGCGGCGCTGATCGGGTTCGGCGCGTTGCTGACGGCGGGGCCGAGGTCGAAGGCCGCACAGACGGGTTCTACGCCCAGGGCGACGTGACGGCTGTTCCAGGGGGCGTAGCTGCGGCCCTGGTTGGAGATCCAGAGGAGGAGCGAGGGAAAGTGGCTCGTGTCCCAGTCGAGCGCCACGTGCCAGCCATCGGGGTGGTGCAGGCGGAAGCCGCCGGTGACGCCGCAAAGCTGGACGAGTTCCTCGGTGTTTTCGGTGAGGGGGAGATGGGTCAGCGAGAGGGTGGTGCCGTCTCGGCTTGGGATCGCTGTGAGGCTGGGGAACGTGGCTCCGGGGAAAAGGCGCCCCTGTCCGGGTTCGACGTCAAGGGGGAAGGTGCGGCCTTGGCGGAACGCTGGCGATTCGAGTCGGGCTTGGCCAGTAAGAGGCAGACGGAGCGTGGGGTGGAGGCCGATGGGCAGGCGACAGGGGCGGCGGGCTTCCACGGTGAGGGTGATGTCGAGGGCGGGGGCTTTGGGGTCGGCGGCGATGGTGCGGGTCAGGCGGCGGATGGGGTGCGCCTCGGGGTAGTCGCAGGTGAGGGCGATGTGGTCGTGAGTGGTTTTTGTGAACACCCACTCGACGTTGGAGGAATGGCCGTGCGGGACATCGGCCCCGTCGAAGGTTTCTCCGGTTGCGGACCAGCCCTCGGGCAGGGCGCGGAGGGCGTCGGTGCCGAAAGGGACGCAGGGCCATTCGCCGCGAAGTTCCTGGAGGATGGGCGGTTGGGCGGAACGGGTGGGGTCGTCGAACCAGGGCGCGACGTGCAGCGGCGAGACCTGGCGGCCGTCGGGCAGCAGGAAGGTCACGGGGCCAAGCATCCCGCCCAGCGCCTGGACCGAGGCCATGCCATGCGCCCAGGCGATGGC
>JBJTSJ010000465.1:0-3071 GCA_046076605.1 Tabrizicola sp. | reverse complement strand
GGCGGTGTGGTGGTGGCGACGGGGACTAGGCGGCCGTCGCGAAGGTGCTCGGCCACTTCGAACTGCGGTTTCAGCACGATCCCGCGCCCGTCCAGCGCCCAGCCGGTGAGGACATCGCCGTCATCCGACTCGAAGGGTCCGCTGATTTCAAACCGGCGCGGGCCATCGGCGGTTTGCAGGGTCCACTGGAACTCTTTCGCGCCGGGAAAGCGAAGGTTCAGGCAGTCGTGCCGGTCGTGCACCAAGGCCGCACCGTCAGCGGGCATGCCGCGCCGGGCGGTATAGGCGGGCGCGGCGCAAAGGAGGCGCGGGCAATCGGCGATGGTGCGGACCTTGAGCGTGGAGTCCTCCAGAAGCCCGAGGTGGAAGGCCACGTCGATGCCTTCGGCCACGACGTCGATGCCGCGGTCCGACAGGCGCAGGCGGACGTCGATCTGGGGGTAGAGGTCCTTGAAAGCCGGGACCCTTGGCGCGATCAGGCGGCGGCCGATCCCCAGGGGGGCCGCGACGAAGATCGTGCCGCGCGGGTTCTGCGTGACGTCCATCACCGCGGCTTCGGCGTCGTCGATCGCCTCCAGCACGCGGCGGGCGCCGTCATAGAAGATGCGGCCGTTTTCGGTGGGTTGCAGGGACCGAGTGGTGCGGGAGAAGAGGCGGACGCCGAGGTGTTTCTCCAGTTCCGAGATCCGGGCCGAGGCGACGGCGGGCGAGGTGCGCTGGTCGCGGGCGGCGGCGGACATGCTGCCCAATTCGTAGACACGGACGAACATGCGGATGTTGTTCACGTAGGACATTTATCGTCCGTGCTTGAAAGTGATGCGGGCTTTCTATGGATTAACAGAAAGGTGAGGCTCGGTATAGCGTTTCGCGGAACCAGGGAGGGCGAAGATGTACGACTGGGTCGTCTTGTGGGAATGGGTCGAGATCGCGGCGCGTTGGCTGCATGTGATCACCGCCATCGCCTGGATCGGGTCAAGCTTCTACTTCATCGCGCTGGACCTTGGGCTGCACCGGGACCGGAACCTTGCCAGCGGAGCCGATGGCGAGGAATGGCAGGTCCACGGCGGGGGCTTCTACCACATCCAGAAGTACCTGGTGGCCCCGGCGTCGATGCCGGACCATCTGGTTTGGTTCAAGTGGGAAAGCTATGCGACCTGGCTGTCGGGGTTCGCCATGCTGGTGCTGGTTTACTACCTTGGCGCCGAGCTGTTCCTGATCGACCCGCAGGTGATGGAGCTGGAGGTCTGGCAGGCCGTGGCAATCTCGCTGGCGTCGCTGGCCTTTGGTTGGGTGGCCTACAACACGTTGTGCAAGGCCTTCGTCAATGCGAACCAGACGGTGCTGATGGTGGCGCTGTTCGTCGTGCTGGTCGGGATGGCGTGGTTCTACACGCAGGTCTTCAGCGGCCGGGCGGCGATGCTGCACCTGGGGGCGTTCACCGCCAGCATCATGTCGGGAAACGTGTTCTTCGTCATCATGCCGAACCAGCGCGTGGTGGTGGCCGACCTGAAGGCAGGGCGGAAGCCCGACCCGAAGTACGGCAAGATCGCCAAGCAGCGGTCGACGCACAACAACTATCTGACACTGCCCGTCGTCTTCCTGATGCTGTCGAACCACTACCCGCTGGTCTTCGCCACCGAGTACAACTGGATCATTGCCAGCCTTGTGTTCCTGATGGGCGTGACGATCCGGCACTGGTTCAACACCAAACACGCGCGGAAAGGGAACCCGCACTGGACCTGGTTTGTCACGGTCGTCCTGTTCCTGGCCATCGCCTGGCTGTCCACGGCCCCGATGCGGACAGTGGAGGGTGAAGCCAAACTGCAGGGCGCGGCGCTGGTCTATGCCTCGGCCCCCGGGTTTGAGGATGTGGTGGGGATCGTGCAGGGTCGCTGTTCGATGTGCCACGCGGCCGAGCCGGGGTGGGAAGGGCTCTACTGGCCGCCGAAGGGTGTGGTGCTGGAAACGCCCGCCCAGATCGCGCATGAGGCGAAGCGGATCTATCTGCAGGCCGGGGTGACCCATGCGATGCCGCCGGGGAACCTGAGCTACATGGAGCCGGAGGAGCGCGCGGCGATTGTGGAGTGGTTCCGCAGGGCGGGGACGCAGGACCCGGTCTAGGCCAAAACTTTTCGAAAAGTTTTGCAAATTCCTTCGAAGGAATTTGGGTCACCCCTCAGTCCGACCCTCGCCGCGGTCCCTGACGTAGTGCTGCATCCCCGTGAACTCGGGCAGCCAGTCTTCCCGCCGGATCATCCAAAGCTCATAGGTCGGCTGAAACTGCGACGGTTCGTCCAGCGCGCCGATGTGGAAGGCGATCTCGTCCCGCCAGCGGCTGAAGGGAGACCCGCCGCAGATGGGGCAGAAATGGCGATCCTGATAGCTGCTGGTCGGGCCGGTCACGGTGACGGCGGTTTCCGGAAAGATCGCGGCGGCAAAGAACGGAGCGCCGTGGTGCTTGCGGCAGTCGAGGCAGTGGCAGAGGCCCACGCGCAGGGGCTGGCCGGTAGCGGTAATCCGGACCGCGCCGCAAAGACAGCCGCCGGAGATGCCGCCCATCTCAGTCCCCGAGTTTCGCGTGAACCTCGTCAAGGTCAACCGGACCCTTCGGCATCTTGTTCGCCGGGTTCTCGAAATCATAGCGGAACAGCTGGAAGTCGCGTTTGTAGATCTCCCACATCAGGTGCATCGATAGATCGTCGAAATAGGCCTCGACCGGGTGGGCGCGTTTCGGACCGTGGCCTTCGCTTTCGTTGAAGCGGGGGATCTGCGCCAGGTCGATCGGGTGCTTCACCTGGATATTGTCCAGCACGACCTGCATCCCGGGATTGAAATCCTCGGTGAAGAAGATGTGGTTGTAGCGCCCGCCGTTGACGATGAAGGTCGAGACATGGCCCGCCATCGCGGACCAGTGGATGTCAGGCTCCATCGGCTTTTTCCAGCGGATGGTGTCGCGGGCAAACAGAAGGAAGCGGCGGAAGCTCGCGATCTGGTCGAACTCCTGCTTGCCATCGTCGCCCCCGACCTCGATCCCGTATTTCTGCACCAGAAGTGGCACGAGGTTGCCCCGG
>JBJTSJ010000464.1:0-5589 GCA_046076605.1 Tabrizicola sp. | reverse complement strand
ACTGGAAGAACCCCAACCGCTTCCGCAGCGCAATCGGGGCCTTCGCAGCCAATCATGCGGCCTTCCACCACCGCTCGGGGGCGGGCTACAAGCTGGTCGCAGACTGGCTGCTGAAGCTTGATCCCCTGAACCCCCAGACTGCCGCCCGCGTCTCTACCGCCTTCGAGACTTGGCCGCGCTATGACGTCACCCGGCGCAAGCTGGCCCGGGTCGAGCTTGAGCGGATGCTGTCCGCCCCCGGCCTTAGCGGCGACCTGCGCGAAATGGTCGAACGAATGCTTGCCGCAGGGTGATTATCGAATAACATCCCAAGACATTCGAAGCTGTTTGCCGCGACTGGTTTCTGGTTCAGTACGAGGGATCAATGCCTTACATCATCGCCCTGCTGGGCATTCTCGCCGGCGCATATTTCTGGATCATCCGCGCCCGTGCAGCTGCCGATGCGGCCCGCGACCTGACCGGGGTTGCCCAGGATGTGATGGCCGCAGCACGCCGGTTCGGTTTTCGCCGCAGATACAATGAACACCCGGTCGAATCGCTGGAAGAACCCGATGTCGCCATCGCCGCGGCCGGCATCGCCTTTCTAGAGCTTGGTGGCCTGCCCACATCGGAACAGCACGACCGACTGATCGCCAGTCTGCAGTCGCATCTGGGACAGAACCAGGGCAAGGCGGAAGAGGCGGTGATCCTCGGTCGCTGGCTGATCACAGAATGTGGCGGGGCGCAGCCCGGTCTCGCCCGGCTCGTGCGGCGGCTCTACAAGCTGCGCGGCGCTGACAGTTTCCAGCCGTTGATGGCTGTGCTGAAGGACGTTTCGGCCTCTGCGCGCGACAGCGCCATTTCAACCAGGCAGCGCGAGGCGCTGGAGGAAATCGCCCGGCTCTACCGGATCACCTAGACCTCAGGCCTTGCAATAGGGCTGCGCGCTGGTCCAGGCCGACATCGCCGACCGCTTTTCGCTGGACCGCAACGGCGCCCAATCGCGGCCAATGCCCCGATTGCCGCCTCCGGCCACCAGGCCATCCTTGGCGACCTGCGTCGACATGATTTCGACCGCGCATTCCAGATTGGCCTCGCCGTCCTTCAGTGCCACGACCGATGTCGCCTGGCAGCCATAGTAACCGGCCGACCGCGGGTCGATCTGCATCAGTCCGATCCAGCGCCCGCCGCCGCCCGAAGCCTTCGGGTTCCAGGTGCTTTCGTACTTCGCGACCGCCGAAAGCAGGCCCGCCCAGAAGGCGCGCCGTTCGTCGACCGTGGCTTCCGCATAGCCCGGGCACCAGGTTTCGATGTCGGCCGGCACCCGTTCCGACAGCTGCTGGTCCTTGGTGGACAAGGCCACCAGGGTTGATTCGGTCCACTCCGCGCCGTCGGGGTGGTGATCCCATTGCATCGGCGGTGCGAAAGCTGCCATCTGCACTTCGGGCTCGTTTCTCATGCAAGCGACCAGCGAAGTCGCTGCAAACATTCCCATAATCCCGCGTTTCAGCATGGCCGTGTCACCCGAAGATCACTGCATTTCCCTTTTTTCGCCCTGATCGGAGGTCACGTTAACCCAGCGACAGGCGAAAACCCGCCCGGAGAGCGAGTCGATGCTAGTTACACCGTCACTTATGCATGTGAAAACCCGTTCGGGTCGCAGTCAGCAAGAAGATGCCTTGGCTCTTCGTGGGCTCGCTGCTGCCAAGGCTGTCATGCCTGACGGTCTGGCGGCCGATCAGGTGCTGTCGCGGCTGGACGCTCCGGTCCTGCGCTTCGGCGCCGAGCGGACCGAATGGCAGTGCATCCGTGACGATCATGCCGCGATGGCAGCGGCCGGGGAATGGTCCGACCTCCTCGAAGCACTGCGCTACACCGACCAGGAACGCGTCATGGCCTCGGGCGGGCAGCGGGTCGCGCCCCTGATCAGCCAGGGCATGCGCGCGGCACTCACCGGGGCCATCAACCGGCAAGACTGGACCGCCGCAGCGGCCGAGCTTGCCACCCTGGAAGGCTTGTACGAAAAGAACCCCGATGATTACTGCGCCGCCCAGGTCGTGGCGCAGGGTCACATCGATCTGGCGACCGCAAGGGGCAAGGCCGCCCCGCAGGGCCAGATCTCGCGCGATCTCTGGGCCGATGGCATCGGCCACTTCGACCGGGCCGAGACGCTGCTGACCCAGTTCGATCCGATCGAAGAACTGTCGCCGCTGCTCGCCGCCACCCGCTATGCACTCCTCCCCGGGATCGAGGACGGCGGTGCAGTCTGCCGCGAATGGTATGAAGACTGGGTCGATCTCGACCCCGAGGATGCGTCCGCCCATGCCGCGCACGCGGTGAACATGCTGCCCGGCTGGAACGGCTCGCTTGCCGCTTTCGAAAAGGAAGCCCGCCGCGCCGTGCGCATGACGGAAGGCGTCACCGGCAAGGCCGCCTATGCCATCTACCACATCGCCGCCGTCGACGCGCTGGGCGACCTGTCGCCGACGATCGACCTTGAATTCTTCTGCGAGGCCTTGGCCGACTACCAGTCCGCCACCGGCTGCCAGCTGCGCGCCAATGTCGCGGCCCATCTTCTTAGCGGAATGGCCATCGACCTGCGCCGGGACACTGCCTCTGCGACCTACCAGATGACCAAGATCCGCGCTGCCCTGTCCGACGTCCTGTGGAATCGCCTGCGCGAAATCCAGATGGACTGCTGGACCCGCGGCACCGAAAGCCTTGCCTTCGCCATGGCCGAGGTCTTCGGACCCGCCCTGAAACGCGGCGCCCGCATCGTGCGGCGCGGCGATGGGCTTGGTACACTGGTCCGCCGGACCTGACGCCCCCTTGCCCTGAGGGTCCTTGCGGCCTAAACCCGCCCTCAAGGACCATTCGGAGGCATCCATGCTTGACCTGACCTTTACCGCGCCCACGCCCAAGGTGATCGCAGGGGCCAAGCACGACTGGGAACTGGTCATCGGCATGGAAATCCACGCCCAGGTCTCGTCCAACGCCAAGCTCTTCTCGGGTGCCTCTACGGCGTTCGGGGCCGAGCCGAACTCCAACGTTTCCTTCGTCGACTGCGCGATGCCGGGGATGCTGCCGGTCATCAACGAGTTCTGCGTGGAACAGGCCGTCCGTACCGGCCTTGGCCTGAAGGCACAGATCAACCTGGTCTCCGCCTTCGACCGCAAGAACTACTTCTACCCCGACCTGCCGCAGGGCTATCAGATCAGCCAGCTGTATCACCCCATCGTGGGCGAGGGCGAGGTGATCGTCGAAATGGGACCGGGGGTTGCGCGACACGTCCGGATCGAACGCATCCACCTCGAACAGGACGCCGGAAAATCCATTCACGACATGGACCCGAACCTGTGCTTCGTCGACTTCAACCGGACGGGTGTGGCATTGATGGAAATCGTCTCCCGCCCCGACATCCGGGGGCCGGAGGAGGCCGCGGCCTATGTCACTAAGCTCCGCCAGATCCTGCGCTACCTTGGCACCTGTGACGGCAATATGCAGAACGGCAACCTCCGCGCCGACGGCAACGTCTCGGTCTGCCGCCCCGGCCAGTATGAGAAATACCAGGCCACGCAGGACTTCAGCCACCTCGGAACCCGCTGCGAAATCAAGAACATGAACTCGATGCGCTTCATCCAGGCCGCCATCGAGTATGAGGCCCGTCGCCAGATCGCCATCATCGAGGATGGCGGTTCCGTGGTGCAGGAAACCCGCCTCTACGACCCCGACAAGAACGAAACCCGCTCCATGCGGTCGAAGGAAGAGGCGCATGATTACCGCTACTTCCCCGACCCCGACCTTCTGCCCTTGGAGATCGAGCAGGCCTGGGTCGACGACGTCGCCGCCCGGATGCCGGAACTGCCGGACGCCAAGAAGGCGCGCTTCACGGCCGACTACGGCCTGACCGACTATGACGCCAACGTGCTGACCGCCGAACTCGACTCGGCCCGCTATTTCGACGAGGTCGCCAAGGGCCGCGACGGCAAGATGGCTGCGAACTGGGTCATAAACGAACTCTTTGGCCGCCTGAAGAAGGAAGGTCACGACATCACCGCAAGCCCGGTCTCGGCCGCGCAACTTGGTGGGATCATCGACCTGATCGCTGCCGGCACGATCAGCGGCAAGATGGCCAAGGACCTGTTCGAGATCGTCTACACCGAAGGCGGCGACCCGGCGACCATTGCCGAGGCTCGTGGAATGAAGCAGGTCACAGACACGGGTGCGATCGAAAAGGCGGTGGATGAAATCATCGCCGCGAACCCGGAACAGGTGGAAAAAGCCAAGGCAAATCCAAAGCTTGCCGGTTGGTTCACTGGACAGGTCATCAAGGCCTCGGGCGGCAAGGCGAACCCGGCGACGGTCAACGCGCTGGTGGCCAAGAAGCTCGGGCTCTGACCGGGTCTGTTGCTGAACAGGCGCGGTTACGCCGGAAAAACTTGCCGTGATTTGCGGCAAGCCACAGAATCTTCTATGTGTTTGTCTGGTTCAGTGCGGGAGTAACCCGATGCAGCGCTTCGAGTTCAAAGTCATTCCGGCCCCCAAGCGGGGCGAAAAGGCGCGGGGGGTGAAGACCACCGAAGACCGCTTCGCGCTTGCTCTGACCAATCTGATGAACCAGCTTGGGGCCGAAGGCTGGGACTATGTCCGCGCCGACTCGCTGCCGTGTGAAGAGCGGTCGGGCTTCACCAGCACCAAGACGACGTTCCAGAACGTGCTGGTGTTTCGGCGGGTCATCCCTGGCAGTGCCTCTGAAGCGCTAAATGGTTCGCGCCTGCTCCTGCAGGAACAAGTGCCCGCTGGTCCACGCCTTGGTCCGGCCGAGGCGCCGATGCCGGGCAATGCCCCCGCGCTTGGTCCGGCAAAACCTGATCTCGCGGCCGAATAGTCAGCCCGCGGCCTTCAGCGCCTGGGGCAGCATTTCTTCAAGGATATCAAGCGTCTGGTCGTCACCCAGGCTGATCCGGATGCAGCGGTCCAGAGGCGCTATACCAGGCATGCGAATGAAGACGCCCAAAGCGCCAAGTTCTGCCAGAATCCTCCGCGCATAGTGGCCATCGCGCCCGCAGTCGATGGTGACAAAGTTGGTGGCCGAGGGCAGGGGCCTCAGTCCGTTCGCCGTGGCAATCCTCGAAAGTCGAGAGCGGGTGGCAAGGGTTTGATCCTGCACGTGTTTCAGCCAGTCCTGATCGGCCAGCGCCGCCAGCGCGCCGGCCTGCGACACCCGGCTCATCCCGAAATGGTCGCGCACCTTGTCGAAGGCCAGCGCCAGCTCTGGATTGGTGATCGCATAACCGACCCGCGCGCCCGCGAGGCCGTAACCCTTTGAAAACGTGCGCATCCGGATGACCTGCGGATGATCCGCCGGGATGTCGGGCACCGTACCCGGCGGGGCGAGGTCGGCATAGGCCTCGTCGAGGATAAGGAGGGTATGCTCGGCCAGGTTCGCGACCATGTCCTCGACTACGCGGGCTGGGTGGTGGCTGCCCATCGGGTTGTCCGGGTTGGCGAAGTAAATCAGCTTCGCGCCAAGGGTTTTCGCCGTGGAAACAAGGGCTGTCGGGTCCTCGTGGTCACCTTTGTAGGGCACACTCGTCAGCACCCCACCAT
>JBJTSJ010000463.1:0-7481 GCA_046076605.1 Tabrizicola sp. | reverse complement strand
CATCTCGCGCGGTGATGTGGTGGACGAACACGCTCTGATCGATGCCCTGCAACAGGGCCGGATCGCCGGGGCGGGGCTCGACGTCTATGAGTTCGAGCCCAAGGTCCCGGCGGCCCTGATGGCGATGGAGAATGTGGCGCTCCTCCCCCATCTCGGCACCGCCTGCCTGGAGGTGCGCGAGAACATGGGGATGATGGCGGTCGCCAACCTGATCGCTTGGGCCGAGGGCCGGGTGCCACCGAACCTCGTTAACCCGTAAGGGTCAGACCCCGATCAACTCCGCCTGTCGCACGATCACTTCGGCCTGGCGCATGCTGGCGATGTCGACGAGCCGCCCCTTGTACACCGCAGCCCCCTGGCCCGCGGCCTTCGCCGCCACCATTGCCGCCAGGATCTCGCGCGCCTCGGTCACCGCCTGTTCGGACGGGGTGAAGACCTCATTCGCCAGCGCCACCTGCTTGGGGTGGATCGCCCATTTCCCGACCATCCCCAGTGTCGCCGACCGCCGTGCCTGGGCCTTGAAGCCTTCCTCGTCGCTGAAGTCGCCGAACGGCCCGTCCACCGGCAAGACCCCGTGCGTCCGGCAGGCCGCCACGATTGCTGCCTGCGCCCAATGCCAAGGGTCGGACCAGTACTTCTGCCCCTCGCGGTGCATGTAGTAGTTTTCCTGCGTGCCCCCGATGCCCGTCGTCTGCATCCCCATGCTGGCAGCGAAATCCGCCGCCCCCAGGCTCATCGCCTGCAATCGAGGAGACGAAGCCGCGATTTCCTCGACATGGGCGATCCCCGCCGCCGTCTCGATGATGACTTCCAGGCTGATCCGCTTCTTGCGCCCCGCCGCCGCCTCGCAGGCCGTGACCAGCGCATCGACCGCATAGACATCCGCCGCGCAGCCGACCTTGGGGATCATGATCTGGTCCAGCCGCTCGCCAGCCTGCTCCAGCAGGTCCACGACGTCGCGGTACCAGAACGGCGTATCCAGCCCGTTGATCCGCACGCTGAGGGTCTTGCGGCCCCAGTCAACCTCGGAAATCGCCTTGATGATATTCGCCCGCGCCTGCGGCTTGTCGGCGGGCGCGACCGAGTCCTCCAGGTCCAGGTTGATCACATCCGCCGCACTCGCCGCCATCTTGGCGAAGAGTTCTGGCCGCGAGCCGGGCCCGAACAGCTGGCAGCGGTTCGGACGGGCGGGGGCGGGGGGTTGCAGGCGGAAGCTCATCGGGAAGTCCTGTGGGCAAGGATATTACGCTTGGTTCGCCAACACGGTTATATTGTTGCGCGCCGCAGCGCAACATTCGTTTTGCGGACGCAGCAAGCCTCCAGCCTTCCCAATCCCGGCTGTGCCTCCTAAAGTCCCGCCCATGATCACCGCCCAAGCCGAGACCTTCCCCCTTCGCAACCCCTTCACTATCTCGCGCGGGTCGAAGACCGAGGCGCGGGTGGTGACCTGCACCATCACCCGCGATGGCCATCGCGGCTGGGGCGAGGGCCTGCCCTACCCGCGCTATGGCGAGACGGTGGAGGAAGCGTTGGCGGCGATCCAGGCGCTGCCGCAGGGGATCACCCGGCCAGCCCTGCAAACGGTGATGAAGCCCGGCGCGGCGCGGAACGCGGTGGACTGCGCGCTGTGGGATCTTGAGGCGAAGGCCTCGGGTCGGCCGGTCTGGCAGTTGGCGGGCCTTGCGGCCCCGAGGCCGGTGGAGATCGCCTTCACCCTGTCTCTGGACACGCCCGAGAAGATGCGGGAGGCGGCGGCGCGGAATGCCCATCGGGCGCTGCTGAAGGTCAAGCTCGGCACCGCCGCCGACATGCCTCGGGTCGAGGCGGTCCGTGCAGGTGCCCCCAAGGCCCGCCTGATCGTCGACGCCAACGAAGGCTGGACGCCGGAGGTCTACACCGACTTGGCGCCGCACCTGATCCGCCTCGGGGTGGAAATGGTAGAGCAGCCCCTGCCGCAGGGGGCCGACGACATGCTGGCCGAAATCGCCCGTCCGCTGCCGGTCTGCGCGGATGAGAGCGCGCATGATGCTGCCTCTCTGCCGGGGCTGGTGGACAAGTACGACGTGGTCAACCTGAAGCTCGATAAGACCGGGGGCCTGACCGAGGCCCTGCGCGCGCGGGACGAGGCGCGGCGGTTGGGGCTGCGCGTGATGGTCGGCTGCATGATCTCGACCTCACTTTCCATGGCCCCGGCGATCCTGGTTGCGCAGGGTGCCGACTGGTCCGACCTTGACGGCCCCGCCGACATGGCGCAGGACCGCGACTATCCGGTCACCTATGACGACCGCCACATCCACCCGGCTTCGCCGCTTCTCTGGGGATAACAGCATGACCCGCACCGTCTATGTGAATGGCGACTACCTGCCCGAGGGCGAGGCGAAGGTCTCGATCTTCGACCGGGGCTTCCTGATGGCCGACGGGGTCTATGAGGTGACCTCGGTGCTGGACGGCAAGTTGATCGACTTTGACGGCCACATCCGGCGGCTGGAGCGGTCGCTGAGGGAGCTGGAGATGACCTGCCCGGTCTCGTCCGAGGAACTGCTGGCGATGCACCGCGAGCTGGTCCGGCTGAACGGGATCGACCAGGGGATGATCTATCTGCAGGTTACGCGGGGGAACCCGGGGGATCGCAGCTTCCTGTTCCCGGTCGCTTCGCTTCCGGGGACCGTCGTGGCCTTCACCCAGAATATTCCGAACCTTGCCGATGCTCCGGCGGCGAAGGTGGGGTTCAAGATCATCACGATCCCGGACCTGCGGTGGAGCCGCGTGGATATCAAGACGGTGCAGCTTCTCTACCCCTCGATGGGGAAGATGGCGGCAAAGAAGGCGGGGGTGGATGACAGCTGGTTCACCGATGAGGACGGGGCGGTGACCGAGGGGACCTCGAACAACGCCTACATCGTGAAGGGGAACAAGATCATCACCCGGGCCTTGGGGAACGACATCCTGCACGGGATCACCCGGGCGGCGGTGCTGCGGTTCGCGGCGGAGGCTCAGTTCGAGGTGGAGGAGCGGGCGTTTACTCCGGCGGAGGCGCAGGGGGCGGATGAGGCGTTCAGTACCGCTGCCTCAATCTTCGTGATGCCGGTCGTGGAGGTGGATGGGAAGCCGGTGGGGACGGGCAAGCCGGGGCCGGTCGCGGTGCGGCTGCGGGAGATCTACCTGGACGAGATGCGGAAGGCGGCGATCTGAAAGTGTCCACGGTGGACAATTGCCGCGTTTCCTTTGGGATCAAGGGCTTGCGATTTTCCGTTAGGGGTTTCTTAACACCTGTTCCCGGCGCCCTGGGGGCCGCATGACGCTGTACATCGATGCCGATGCCTGCCCCGTGAAGGGGGAGGCGGAGACGGTCGCCACCCGCCACAAGGTGCGGATGGTGGTCGTGTCGAATGGGGGGATACGGCCCTCAGCGAACCCTTTCGTGGAAAGTGTCTTCGTCTCCAGCGGGCCGGACGAGGCGGACAAGTACATCGCCGAGGCCTGCGGGCCTGGGGATGTGGTTGTCACCGGGGACATCCCGCTGGCTGCGAAATGCGTGGCGGCCGGGGCGCGGGTGGTGAAGCACAATGGCGAGGAGCTGACGGCGGCCAATGTGGGAATGGCGCTGGCGACGCGGGACCTGATGCAGGACTTGCGGTCGGCGGACCCGTTCCGGCAGGGGGGCGGGAAGGCGTTTTCAAAGGCGGATCGGAGCCGGTTTCTGGATGTGCTGGACCGGGTCTTGCGGGCGGCGGCGCGGGGTGGTTGATGCGGACGGTGCGCTGTAGCACACCCTACGATGGGGATGCGGTGGTGCGGGGTATTCGGCAGGGGTGGTGCGCCATGAATGCGCACCCTACGGGGCGGTGAGCCGCGCGCTGTTTTCCTTGGACGGGTTCCGGCGCGGGGCGCGGGATGGGGTGCCGCTGGCGGTGTCGATCTTCGCCTACGGGGTGGGATTCGGGCTGGTGGCGGCGCAGGCGGGGTTTGGCGTCGGCAAGGCGGTTGCCACGAGCGCGGCGATCTATTCAGGCTCGGCGCAGCTGGCGGCGGTGAACCTGCTGCAGACCGGCGAGGCGACGTTGTGGGCGCTGTTCGCCACGATCCTGGTGATCAACGCGCGGTATCTGCTGTTCGGGGCGGCGCTGCAGCCCTGGCTGTGGTCGGCGGGGCCGCTGCGGGCCTATGGGAGCCTTCTGCTGCTCGGCGATGCCAACTGGCTGATGACGATGCGGGCGATCCGGGCAGGGGAGGAGGACCGGGCCTATCTGGCGGGGACCGGCGCACCGATCACGCTGGGGTGGCTGGCGGGGACGGCGCTGGGGTCTGGGGCGGTGTCGGTGTTGCCGAGGCCCGAGGCACTGGGGTTCGATCTGATGCTCGCCTGTTTCGCGGCGGGGATGGTGACGGCGATGGTCAAGGCCCGGACGGACCTATTGCCAGTGGTGGTGGGGGCGGGGACGGCGCTGGTCGTGGCGCATATGTTCGGACCGGCCCCGGCGATCATCGCGGCAGGGCTCGCGGGGGCTGCGGTGGCGGCTTTGGTGCATCGATGACCGAGAGCTTTCCGGTCCTGCTGGCGGTGATGGCGGCGGCGGCCTTCCTGTGCCGGATCGCTGGGTTCACGCTGATGCGGTTCGTGCCGGTGTCGGCGCGGATGGAGGCGGCACTGCGGGCCACGCCATTGGCGGTGATGGCGGGGATCACGGCGCTGGCGGTGCAGAGCGGCGGGTTGGCCGAGGGGCTGGCGCTGGCGTCCGTCGTGGGGCTGACGCTGGCGTTGCGGAGCGATGTGGCGGCGGCGCTGCTGGGGGTGGTCGTCGTGGCGGTCTTGAGGTGGGCCGGTCTCTAGAGACAACTCCTCGTTCGCCTTCGGCTCCTCGTCGTGAGAGGGCGTCCCAGCGAGGAGGGGCCGAAGAGGCCCACGACGAGCGGCCCCGCAAAGCAAAACCGGCGACCCTTTGCGGGACCGCCGGTTTGCGTGTCTTGAACAGTCCGGCTTAGTGCAGTCGGGCTTCGACCTGGGCGATCGCGTCGTCGATGGACGAGGACGCCGCTTCGGCGGTCATCTGCTTGGACAGAACATCGCCAGCAGCTGCAACCGCCACGGCCACGGCCTGTTCGCGCACCTGGCGGATCGCTGCAGCTTCGGCCGAGGCGATCTGTTCGGTGGCCGAGGCCAGACGGCGCGCGATCGAGGCCTTCAGGTCCTCTTTCGCCTGGGCAGCGGCGGCCATCGCTTCGTCCTTGGCAGCGCTGACGATGCGGTCGGCCTGTTCCTGCACTTCCTTCTGACGACGTTCGTAGGTCGCAAGGATCGACTTGGCCTCTTCGCGCAAGCTGCGGGCCTCGTCGAGTTCCGCCTTGATCGTCGCCGCGCGGGCGTCGAGCATGCCGGTGAGCTTCGCGGGCACCTTCCTGTAGACCCGGATGCCGATGAAGGCGATGAAGGCCAACAGAACCACGAAATTCGTGTTCTGCAGCGAGAAGAACGGACCCGAGGCCGCCATTGCGGGCGAAGCCAGAAGGGTCAGGAGGATGGAGAGTTTCTTCATCGCCTTACCCTTTCAGCCGTGCCGTCACGGCAGCCGTGACCGTCTTTGCATCAGCCCCGCCACCCAATGCGCCAACCAGTTCGGCCGCCACGTCCCTGGCCACTTCGGCCACGGCAGCGGCTGCGCCGTCGCGGATGCCCGCGATGGTCTTTTCCGATTCCGCGGCCTTGGCAGCGATTTCGGCATCGGCCTTGGCGGTGGCAGCGTCGAGGTCCTTCTGGATCTCGGCCTTGGCCTGGGCGACGATCTTGGCCGCCTCGGTCCGGGCGTTCGCCAGCGCGTCGTTGTAGGCCTTTTCGGCGGCGACGGCCTTCTGCTTCAGCTCTTCAGCCGCGGCAAGGTCGTTGGTGATCGTGCTTTTCCGATCCGCCAGCACCGCGCCGATGCGCGGCAGGGCGATCTTCGACAGCACGAAGTAGATCACGACCAGCGTGACCAGAAGCCAGAAGATCTGGTTCGGCCAGGTCGAGAAGTCGAGCTGGGGCATGCCCACAGCCTTTCCCGCCT
Source organism: Tabrizicola sp. (assembly GCA_046076605.1). GTDB lineage: Bacteria > Pseudomonadota > Alphaproteobacteria > Rhodobacterales > Rhodobacteraceae > Tabrizicola. The sequence continues at coordinate 1,440 of JBJTSJ010000463.1, read as the reverse complement.
CGCCATGTGCTTCGGTTGCCATGTGGCCTCTCCTGAACTTTTGGAACCAGGGCCGGACGGGTGCCCGGCCCGGATGTCAGCCCAAAAGGATCAGACGGCGAACATCAGCAGGAGAGCGATCAGGAACGAGAAGATCCCGAGAGCTTCCGCGAAGGCGATGCCGACGAAGAGGTTGGCCATCTGGCCGGGAGCGGCCGACGGGTTGCGCAGAGCGCCCGCCAGGAAGTTGCCGGCAATGTGGCCCACGCCGATGCCGGCGCCGCCGAGACCCATCGTAGCCAGACCGGCGCCGATGAACTTGCCCATTTCTGCGATATCGCCTTCCATGATGTCTCTCCTTTGGAATGCTGAGGTTGGTTGTCCGGACCTTAGTGGTGCCCGATGCTAGTGATGCGCATCGCCCACCGCGTCACGAAGGTAGACGCAGGTCAGAATGGTGAAGACGTAGGCCTGAACGGCCGCGACGAGAAGCTCGAGGCCGTAGATCGCGGCGATGGCAGCGATCGGGACCACCGAGGCGACGCCCATCGCACCGGCAAAGCCCGCGAAGACCTTGATAACGGCGTGGCCGGCCATCAGGTTGCCGCCAAGACGGATGGAGTGGCTGAGCGGGCGCACGAAGTAGGAGATCAGCTCGATCACCGCGAGGATCGGGCGCAGGATCAGCGGCGCCGAAGAGACCCAGAACATGCCGAGGAAGCCGATACCCTTGCGGTAGAAGCCGACGAGCGTGACGGTCAGGAACACCAAGAGGGCCAGGACCGCCGTCACGGCGATGTGCGAGGTGGTGGTGAAGGACATCGGGATCAGGCCAAGCATGTTCGACAGGAAGACGAACATGAAGAGGGTCATGATGTAGGGGAAGAACTTCACGCCTTCATGCCCGGCGACGTCTTCGACCATCTTGTGAATGAAGCCATAGAACATCTCGGCCACCGACTGCCCGCGCGAGGGGACGATGGCGCGGCGGCGGGTGGACAGGACAAGGAGCGCGATCATCGCGAGGACGGCGATGCCCATCCAGAGGGTGACGTTGGTGAAGTCATACCAGTGGATGTTGGTCGTGCACTCGTTGATCGGGGTAGCGTGGTCGTCGGAGCAGAACAGCTTCTTGACCACGAACTGATCCATCGGATGGATCTGCAGCCCGCTGCCGTGTTCTTCCGTCGCCATCGTCAGTTCCCTTCCTTCTGGGCCTGTTCGGCCTTTCGTCCCAACTCCTTCGCCGATCCCAGCATCGTTTTGACGCCCGCCGCGAAGCCGAAGAGCGAGAAGATCACCAGGAAGATCGGCAAGGTGCCAAACAGCACGTCAAGCCCGTAACCGATGGCCGATCCCAGCATGATGCCGGTCGCCAGCTCGATCACCATCCTCCAGGCCACCTCGCCCTGCGAGAAACCCTTGGCCGTGTTGGACTGCGGCGGCGCTTCCTTTCCCTTG
>JBJTSJ010000462.1:0-7145 GCA_046076605.1 Tabrizicola sp. | reverse complement strand
GCGGGGTGTAGACGCCGCCGACCTGGACGATCTCGGGGAGGCGGGCGTTGAAGCCGGTGAGGGCGACGGGCTGGCCGTCGTGAAGGAGAACGCGGTGGCTGTCGTTCGCGAGCCAGCCATCCACGTCCTGTGCGGCGTGGTCGTGGGCCTGATCGGGGGGCATGCCCTGGGTTTCGACGGTGGCGGCGGCGCGCCAGGCGATGAGGAGATCGCGGCTGGCTGCGCTGGCGGGGATCAGGGTGGCGTCGGGCTGGGAAAGGCGGAGGGTCGACAGGTCGAGCGCGAAGCCGGGTTCATCCTCGTCCAGACGGGCGGGAGTGGCGGAAAGGCCGAGTGCGCCCAGGACGGGTCGGGTCGAGGCTGCGGGTCCGGCGGCACCATGGACGGTCTGGCCATTGAGCGCGACTGGCAGGCCAGCGAGATCGCAGCCGGGCGCAAGCAGGGACAGGAGCATTCCGCCCCGGGTCAGGGCGACGACGCTGGTCCGGTCGATGATCCAGTAGCGGGTGGCATGGAGGTGGTCGCTGGGGAAACCGCTCTGTCCTAAACCATGCGCGCGGAGGTTCGAGAGGGGGAACATCGCCTGGTCGATCCGCGCGGTCAGGATGGCTTCTAGCGCGGCGCGGTGGTCTGGCCCGGCCTCGGCGATCATCGCCAGTCCCCGCAAGCCGCCTGCCAAAGCGTCAAGGCGGCGACGGCAGCGGTGTCGGCGCGGAGGATCCTTGGGCCGAGGCTTATGCGGGTGACGTTGGGCCTTTGCCGAAGCTTTGCGGCCTCGTCGGCGGAAAAGCCGCCCTCGGGGCCGATCAGGATGGCGGCGGGGCCGGTGCTCGGGGCGATGGTCGCAGGCTGGCCGATCGCGGTCTCGTCGCACCAGTACAGGCGGCGGTCCTCGGGCCATTTGGTGAGGAGCTTGTCGAGATGCTGGAGGTCGGTCACCTCGGGCACGAAGGTCCCACCGCATTGTTCGGCGGCTTCGATGGCATGGGCTTGCAGGCGGTCCTGCCGGATGCGTTCGGAATTGGTGTGCCGGGTCTGGACGGGAAGTATACGCGCCGCGCCGAGCTCAACCGCCTTTTCGACGATGAAATCGGTGCGGGCTTTCTTGATCGGGGCGAAGAGAAGCCAGAGGTCGGGCGGCAGGTGGAGGGGTTTCGTCTGCACGTCGCAGACGGCGATGGCGTTGCGCTTGCTGGCCTGGGCCAGGGTCGCACGCCATTCGCCGTCGCGCCCGTTGAAGAGGAGGATCGCCGCCCCCTCGCCCAACCGCATGACGCCGGTCAGGTAATGCGCCTGGTCCTGCGACAGGGCCACGGCTTGCCCCGGGGCAAGGGGCTGATCTACATAGAGCCTGATCTTCGCATCCATGAGCCGGAACCTATGACCCAACTGCCCGAAATGCCAGAGGCCGTGCCGGAGGCGATTCCGGGCAGGGTGGCCGATGCACCAAAGGCGAACTGGGTGGACCTGTACGCGCCGGCCTGGGCGCGGGGCTACTTGCGGTTAAGCCGGGCGGATCGGCCCATCGGGACCTGGCTTTTGCTGATCCCCTGTCTTTGGGCCATCGCGCTGGTGGGGGGCGTCAGCGGGTTCCGCGGCTGGGACCTGTGGCTGGCGGTGTCCTGCGGCGTGGGGGCGTTCCTCATGCGGGGCGCGGGCTGCACCTGGAACGACATCACCGACCGGGACATCGACGCACAGGTGGCGCGGACGCGGTCGCGACCCTTGCCATCTGGCCAGGTAACGGTGAAGGCGGCGCTGGTCTGGATGGTGGTGCAGGCGCTGCTCGCCGCCGTGATCCTCTTCACCTATAACTGGCTGGCGGTAGGCCTGGGGGTCGCAAGCCTGGCTTTGGTCGCGATCTATCCCTTTGCCAAGCGGTTCACCTGGTGGCCGCAGGTCTTCCTGGGGTTGGCGTTCAACTGGGGGGCGCTGCTGGCCTGGGCGGCGCATGCGGGGACGGTGCCCCCGGCCTCGGTGGCGCTGTATGCGGCGGGGATCGCCTGGACGCTGTATTACGACACGATCTACGCCCATCAGGACCGTGAGGATGATGCGCTGATCGGGGTGAAATCGACGGCGCGGCTTTTTGGCGCCCAAAGCCGGGGCTGGCTTTGGGCGTTCTTTGCCGCGACACTGGTGCTGTTTGCCGCCGCCGTGGTCCTGGCCCATGCCGATGCCCATCGGCGCACGGCCTTTGTCGTAGCGCTGGCCGGGATCTGGGCGATGGGGCTGCATCTTGGCTGGCAGATGCGGCAGCTGGACCTGGATGACCCCGCGTCCTGCCTGAGGATCTTTCGCGCCAACCGCGATGCCGGGCTGATCCCCGTGCCGTTTCTTGCCATCGCCGCATGGCTTGGTTGATCCTTCGGCCCCGAACCCCTAGGAAGCAGGGGGCCCTTCAGCGCCCTGAGTCTTCCGGAAGTCACCCAGTTGCTGCCCCGTATCGCCAAGCTGTCTTCGACCACCCTAGCGCTGCTTGCGTTCCTGCTTGCGGGGGTGCTGATGATTTCGGTCGCCTTCGGGGCTGCACGGGTCATCGAGTCGCGGACCTTGAAGGTGGTGAGCGCAAGGCTGGTCGAGGCAGGCATCGACTGGATCACCGTGACGACGGACGGGCTGCAGGTGCAGCTGACCGGCACCGCCCCGCGTGAGGATTTGCGGTTTCGCGCCGTGAACATCGTTGGCTCTCTGGTTGACGCCTCGCGCATTCGCGACGGGCTGGAAGTCGCCCCGACGACGGCAATCGAGGCGCCGGACTTTTCGGTGCAGATGCTGCGGACCGAAGACGGGATCCAGCTGATCGGCCTGATCCCCGAAGACCCGGGCGAAGGCGGCCTGGGCGAGGCGCAGCTGACCGAAGCGGCGGCGGCGCTGGCGCCGGGGACCGAGCTTCCCGACATGCTGGAAACCGCAGGCTACCCCGCGCCCGCGACCTGGAACGCGGCGCTGGCCTTCGGGCTGGATGCCTTGCGCAAGCTGGAGCGGTCGAAGATCTCGGTCGCGGCAGCGGTGGTTGAGGTCACGGCGATTTCCGACAGCGAAAGCGAAAAGCGCGAGCTGGAGCGTGAGTTGCGCGCGGCGGCCCCCGAGGGGGTGCAGCTGGTGCTGGACATCTCGGCGCCACGGCCGGTGATCACCCCCTTTACCCTGCGCTTTGTCGTCGATGCCGAGGGTGCGCGGTTCGACAGCTGTTCGGCCGATACCGAGCGGGCGCGCACCCAGATCCTGCGGGCGGCAACGACGGCAGGTGTCGAGGGTGCCCCGGTCTGCCAGGTGGGCCTGGGCACGCCGACCCCCCGCTGGGCGGATGCGGTCAGTCTGGCGATCAAGTCCGTTGCCGAGCTTGGGGTGGGGTCGATCACCTTTTCGGATGCGGACGTGACCCTGCTGGCGGGCAGCGATGTGCCGCAGGCGACGTTTGACAAGGTGGTGGGCGAGTTGGAGACCGGGTTGCCGGACGTGTTCTCGCTGACCTCGACGCTGGAGAAGAAGGAGACCTCGACAGCGGGCCCGGCAGAGTTCACCGCGGTTCTTGGCGAGGGCGGCAGGGTCGAGTTGCGCGGTCGCGTGACCGATGAAACCCAGCGCAATGTGGTCGACGCCTTTGCGCGGTCGGCCTTTGCCGGGGCGGATGTGCTGACGGCGACGCGGGTGGATGCGGGATTGCCGGACGGCTGGGCGATCCGGGTGCTGGCGGGCTTGAAGGCGCTGGCCGAGGTCGAGAGCGGCAAGCTTCTGGTGCGGGCCGACCTGGTCGAGGTGACGGGGGTCACGGGATCGACCACGGCGCGGGGCCGGATCACGCAGATCCTGTCCGAAGAGTTGGGCCAGGGCCAGACCTTCAAGGTCAACGTCCGCTATGACGAGGCGCTGGACCCGCTGGCTGCCTTGCCCACGCCCGAGGAATGCGCCGCCGACCTGAACGCGGTGATCGCGCGGACGAAGATCACGTTTACTCCGGCTTCGGCCGAGATCGCGACCACGGCGCGGCCGGTGCTGGACGAGCTGGCGCAGATTCTGACCGACTGCCCGGCGATGCAGATGGAAATCGGCGGCCATACCGACAGCCAGGGGTCGGAAGGCGGCAACCTGTCGCTGAGCCAGGCGCGGGCCGAGGCGGTTCTGCTGGCGCTGCAGGGACGGCGGGTCGATGTGTCGGGCATGACGGCCAAAGGGTTCGGCGAGACGATGCCCATTGCCGACAACGGCAGCGAGGAAGGCCGCGAGGCGAACCGGCGGATCGAGTTCGTGCTGAAAGGCGCGCATGGGGCAGCGGCGGCGGGCGAGGCAGTGGCGGCCGATTCTGCGGCGACCCCAGCGGCGGAAGCCTCCGAGTCTGCGCCAGCCGCCGAGACGCCAGCCGCGCCCGCCGAGGGCGGGACCGCAGCGCCAGCCTCGGAGGGCCCGGACTTCAGTGCCGACACCAGCCCCTCGGTCGCGCCGACCGAAAAGACCATTGCCCCGAAGCCCCGCCCCGAAGGCCTGCAGGCCGAGGAAGACCAATGAACCGCACCGAATTCGTCGTCGCCACCGCCATCATCCTGTTGGTCGCCTTTGCCCTGGGCTGGTTCACCCACTGGCTTCTGCACCGGTTCACCCGGGTGCAGGGCGGCGACATGGCCGAGATGGACAAACTGGCCCAGTCGCTGCACGAGGCGGAGGAGCTGCGCGACCAGGCGCTGGCCTATCTGGAGCAGCGCGAGGCCGAGTTGATGAACCACATCAGCCAGACCGAGGCAGAGCTGAAGGCCGCGATGGAAGGCTTGCGCGACGCCCGGCACGAGGCCGAGGAGATGCGCAGCTATATCGAGCGGATGCACGCGAACGGCTGAGGCGCGACGGCGCGGCGGGGCCAAATTCCTTCGAAGGAATTTGCAAATCTTTGCGAAAAGATTTGACCGGGCCGGCTGGAACAAGTCCAGCCGCTCGCAGATTTGATCAAACCTTGGTCTGATGCGGTCCGTCGAACTGGACATAGGCCGCCTCGCGTGGCACCTGTCGCACAAAGCATAAGGAGGGCCCACCCATGCTCGATTCCGTGACCGACCTCGCGTCGCTTCTGAAAGACCCCTCGCTTCTGGTGACCAAGTCCTATGTCGCCGGTGAGTGGGTGGATGCCGACGACGGCACCACCTTCCCGGTGACGAACCCCGCCCGCGGCGACGTCATCTGCCATCTGCCGAACCTTGGCCGGGCGGAAGCCGCCCGCGCGATCAAGGCCGCCCATGCCGCCCACCGCGAATGGGCCAAGCGCACCGGGAAAGAGCGCGCCCAGGTCCTGCGCAAGTGGTTCGACCTGTGCATGGCGAACCAGGACGACCTGGCGACGATCCTGACCGCCGAGATGGGCAAGCCGCTGGCGGAAGCCAAGGGCGAGATCGCCTATGGCTCGTCCTACATCGAGTTCTACGGCGAGGAAGCCAAGCGCACCTATGGCGACATCATCCCTGGCCACCAGCGCGACAAGCGCATCCATGTGCTGAAGCAGCCCATCGGGGTGGCCGCGTCGATCACTCCGTGGAACTTCCCCAACGCGATGATCGCCCGGAAGGTGGCCCCTGCCCTTGCGGCCGGTTGCGGCTTCGTGGCGCGTCCGGCGGCGGAGACGCCGCTGTCGGCACTGGCTCTGGCAGTTCTGGCGGAACGGGCTGGCGTCCCGGCGGGCCTCTTTTCGGTCATCACCTCGAAGCGGTCCTCGGACATCGGCAAGGAATTCTGCGAGAACCCGCTGATCCGGAAGCTGACCTTCACCGGGTCGACCGAAGTGGGTCGTATCCTGTTGAAGCAGGCGGCGGACCAGATCCTGAAATGCTCGATGGAGCTGGGTGGGAATGCACCCTTCATCGTGTTCGACGACGCCGATCTGGATGCTGCGGTCGAGGGCGCGATGATCTCGAAGTTCCGCAACAACGGCCAGACCTGCGTCTGCGCGAACCGGATCTACGTGCAGGCCGGGGTCTATGACGCCTTCGCCAAGAAACTGGCGGCGGCGGTCGAGAAGCTGTCGATAGGCGATGGCCTCAAGGCTGGCGTCACCACCGGCCCGCTGATCAACGCGGCTGCCGTGGACAAGGTCGAGGAACATATCGCCGACGTCCTGGCGGGTGGCGGCAAGATCGTCACGGGTGGCCACCGGCATGAGCTGGGCGGGACCTTCTTCCAGCCGACCGTCGTGACCGGCGTGAAGCCTGACATGAAAGTCGCCCAGGAAGAGACCTTCGGGCCGCTCGCGCCGCTCTTCAAGTTCGAGACCGAGGAAGAGGTGATCGAGCTTGCCAACAACACGATCTTTGGCCTCGCCAGCTACTTCTATGCCCGCGACATCGGGCGGATCACGCGAGTGCAGGAAGCGCTGGAATACGGGATGGTGGGCGTGAACACCGGCCTCATCTCCAACGAGATGGCACCCTTTGGTGGGGTCAAGCAGTCGGGTCTGGGCCGGGAAGGCAGCCGCCACGGGCTGGATGACTACATGGAGCTGAAGTACGTCTGCCTGTCGATCTGACCGGCGAGACAGTGCGATGGGGGCGGTCTTCGGGCCGCCCTTTTCGTTTCGGCTGTGCATTTCGGCAGGGAGACCCCGCCGTTTCAGGCCACTGGTGCAGGGCGGACAGACGCACTAGCTTTCGTGTCCGATCTGCAATCAAGGGTTTTCCGATGCCGAACGATTACACCCCGCCGAAGGTCTGGAAATGGGAGCAGCCTTCGGGCGGCACCTTCGCGAACATCAACCGCCCCATCGCGGGTGCGACGCATGACAAGGTGCTGCCGGTCGGCAAGCACCCGCTGCAGCTTTACTCGCTGGCGACGCCCAACGGGATCAAGGTGACGATCCTGCTGGAGGAGCTTCTGGAAGCCGGTCACGACGCCGAATACGACGCCTGGCTGATCGACATCGGCAAGGGCGATCAGTTCGGGTCGGGCTTCGTCGAGGTCAACCCGAACTCCAAGATCCCGGCGCTGAAGGATCATTCGAACGGGCAGCGGGTGTTCGAGAGCGCCTCGATCATGCTGTATCTGGCCGAGAAATTCGGCGGGGCCTTCATCCCGAAGGACGCGGCCAAGCGGACCGAGATGTTCTCGTGGCTGTTCTGGCAGATGGGCTCCGCGCCGTTCGTGGGCGGCGGCTTCGGGCATTTCTA
>JBJTSJ010000461.1:0-4127 GCA_046076605.1 Tabrizicola sp. | reverse complement strand
CTTCGGGGAGACCGGGGTGCGCGACTTTGCAGGCGGGATCGTGGTGCATGAGACGGCGGGTCTGGCGGCGCTGGTGATTGCCATCGTGCTGGGGCCGAGGAAGCACCGGACGACCCCTCCGCACCAGCCCGGGATGGTGATGATCGGGGCGGCGATGCTGTGGGTCGGCTGGTTCGGGTTCAACGGCGGCTCGGCACTGGCGGCGAATGGCCAGGCGGCGATGGCGCTGGCGGTGACGCATCTGTCGGCAGCGGCGGCGAGCCTGACCTGGATCCTGTGGGAGCGGATCAAGTTCGGCCGCGCCTCCTTGGTGGGTCTGGTCACCGGGACGATCGCGGGGCTTGCCTCAATCACCCCGGCGAGCGGGTTCGTGGGTCCGGTCGAGGCGCTGGTCATCGGCGGCGTCGCGGGCATCCTCTGCCAGGAGGCGGTCAGCCTGATCCGCAACCGGCTGCGGATCGACGACACGCTGGACGTCTTTGCCGTGCATGGCGTGGGCGGGATCTTCGGGACAGTGATGGTTGCCGTCTTCGGGGCCGGGACCTGGGCCGCGCAACTGGGTGGGCTGGCGGTCGTGGGTCTGTGGACGGTGGTCCTGACCTATGTGCTGGTCAAGCTCGTGGCGCTGGTGACGCCGCTGCGCGTGGACCTGGAGACCGAGACCAATGGCCTCGACCTGTCGGTCCATGGCGAGCGGGCTTACGAGCTGACCTCGTAACTACTTGTAAAGATCGAAGAAGCGCAGGATTTCGGTGTTCGCATCGATTTCCTGCGTCTTGCCGTCCTTGAGCCGCGCCTTGCGGCCGCCGGGCCAGTGGTGCGCCCCGCCTTCGACGGTCATCAGCCGCAGGACCAGCCGGTCGCCCTTGGCGTAGTTGGTGACGATGACGGAGGTGCCGTCGTCTTTCCGGTTGATCTTGCGGCTGGTTTCGGAAAGCCCATCACCCCAGGGCGCGAGGAAAGCGCTGACGACGGAGGCGACCGAGGCGAAGTTGGTGCGGGTCAGGCTGGTGTCGCCCTGGCCGCCCTCATAGGGGACCATGGTGTCAGCGGTGCCGTGGATGATGAGGGCGGGGACGGGACCGGCGACCCGGGTGCTGCCGGTGTCCATGGTGCCTGCCACGCCAGCGACGCCGCGGACAAGGTCGGGGTTCTTGGCCGCGAAGGTCTCGGACATGATCGAGCCGTTCGACATGCCGGTCAGGAAGATCCGGTCGGACAGGCCAAAGCGGTCGCGGGCGTCCTTGATGACGGATTTGAGGAAACCGATGTCGTCGACCCCCTGGCGCTGCGCATAGCCGCAGCAGTAGCCGCCGTTCCATGTGAGCAGCCGCTCGCCGCGCCGCCCGCTGCCAGCTGGGAAGGCCACGGCATAGCCAGCGCGGGTTGCGGCGGTGCCGAAGCCGGAGGCGCTGGCGAACTGGTCGGGATCGCCGCCGCCGCCGTGAAGGGCGAGGACCAGGGGCGCGCCCTTGGGGTTGCGGGGCAGCTGGATGTCGTACCAGCGGTCGCCAAGGCGCACGGTCTCGGCTGCGGCGGGAAGGGTGAGGAGAAGGGTCAGCAGGAAGGCGATCAGGCGCATGGGTCCCCCGGGGTTGTTTCAGGGACATACGCAGGCGGGCGCCCTGCCCTACGCTTGCCGAGCAGATTTCGGAGCGCGGGGCCGTAAAGTTCCGCCGCGCGGCGTTCGAAGGCGCGGACCACGCGTTGCATCGCGTCGTTGAAGACCACCCCGATGATGCCCTGCAGGATGGCGTTGCGGAACTCGAAGTCGACGTGGAAATCCACCTCGCAGCCGCCCGGAATGTCGCGGAACGCCCAGTTCGACCGCATGTGGCGGAAGGGGCCGTCAAGGTATTCGGTGTCGATCTTCATCTGATCCGGCCAGAGGGTGACGCGGCTGCCGAAGCGTTCGCGGAAGACCTTGAAGCTGATGACGAGGTCGGCCTCCATCACCTCGCCACCCCCGGCGATGGGGGTGCGCGAGCGAATCCGTGCGGCGGAGTTCCAGGGCAGGAACTTCGGGTAGGATGCGACATCGGCCACCAGATCGTACATCTGGCCGGCGGTGTAAGGCAGGCGCTTGGTTTCGGAATGGGTGGGCATCGGCGTCTCTGTTTGCCGGAAGATGTGGCGCGGGGCGCGCGCAAGATCAAGCGGGCGGCGTGTCACGGCCTATGCAACTGTGGCTTTGGGCGCTAGGAAAGGGTCGCAACAACTGGAAGCCAACCATGCCTGACCGCCCCTATGTGATCGACCAGATGATCAGCGCCAAGTCGATTGCGGCGCGGGTCGAGGCGCTGGCGCGTGAGATCACCCTGCACTTTAAGGGCACCGACAAGCTGGTTGTCGTGGGGCTGTTGCGGGGATCCTTCGTCTTCATCGCCGATCTGGTGCGCGAGATCGAGCTGCCCGTCGAGGTGGATTTTCTTGAGGCTTCCTCATACGGGGATTCGATGCACTCCAGCCGCGAGGTGCGTATCCTGAAGGACCTGCGGGGCGAGATCGCGGGGCGGGATGTGCTGGTGGTCGAGGATATCATCGACACCGGATTCACGCTGAGCCACGTCCTGCACCTGCTGAAGGCACGCGAACCGGCGCGGCTGAAGACCTGCGCGCTTCTGGACAAGCCGTCGCGCCGGGAAGTGCCGGTCAAGGCCGACTGGACAGGGTTCGAGATCCCCGATGAATTCGTGGTGGGCTACGGGATCGACTTTGCGCAAAGGAACCGCAACCTGCCCTTCATCGGCAAGGTGCGGTTCACGGAAGGAGAATGAACTACCTTCTCTGGTTCATGCGCGCCAAGCGCTGGGTCCAGAACCCGCCGTCCGAGGGGCGGGTCAAGCTGGTGTTCGGGGTCATCGCCATTTGCCTGGTGATCGTGGGAATTGAACGGTTTGTCGGTTGGCCGGACTGGATGACGGTGGACAACCTGCGCCAGAAACCGTGATTGGACGCGAGCGGTCTGTCAGGTAGGCTGCCCGCCTGTTGCAGACGGAGAGAGACTATGCGGATCATGCGCTGGCTGGTCGTTCTTGGGCTGGTCGCGGCTGGCGGGCTCTATGTCGTGACCCGGCCGCAACCTCTGGCTGCGGCGGCGGTGGCAGACCTGACAGGCGACGCGGCCAAGGGAGAGCTGGTCTTCTGGGCGGCGGGCTGCGCCTCTTGCCACATGGCCGACAAGGCCGAAGGCGCGGCGCAACTTGTTCTGTCGGGCGGGCAGCGGTTTCCCTCGGACTTCGGCACCTTCATCGCGCCGAACATCAGCCAGGATCCGGAGCACGGAATCGGCACCTGGTCGCTTCTGGACCTGGCCAACGCGATCACCCGCGGGGTCAGCCCGGAGGGCGAGCACTATTACCCCGCCCTGCCCTATGCCTCCTATGCCAAGATGGAGATGCAGGATGTAGCCGACCTTTATGCCTTCCTGAAGACGCTGCCTGCCGATCCGACGCCTAGCCAACCGCATGAGCTGGGCTTTCCCTTCAACCTGCGCGAGACCATCGGCGGCTGGAAGCTTCTGTTCCTGTCGCAGGACTGGGCGCTGCCGGGCAATCTGACCCCCACAGCGACGCGCGGGCGCTATATCGCCGAGGCAATGGCGCATTGCGGCGAATGCCACACGCCGCGCAACTTGCTGGGCGGAATGGACACGGCGCGCTGGCTGGGCGGGGCGCCGAACCCATCGGGTGACGGGCGCATCCCAAACATCACCGCGGGCAAGCTGGGCTGGTCGGCGGCGGACATCGTGCAGTACCTGACGACCGGCTTCACACCGGACTACGACAGCGTGGGCGGGCACATGGCGCATGTGGTCGAGAACATGGCGCGGCTGCCGGAAAGCGATCGCCAGGCGGTCGCGGAGTACATCCTGGCGGTACCAAGCGTCGAATAATCCGGGCTTAACGGGGTGTTAACCAGAGAGCCATAGCTTCCCGGCCATGCAGTTGGCCCAGTCCCGAACAAGCGACCCTGATGCCTGGATCGATCAGGTCTTTTCCGCAAAGGCGGCGCAAGGCGGCGTCGTTCGTCGCGCCATTGGCTGGGTCGCAACCGAAGTGGGCCACGACCGCTTCGCTGACGAAGTGCGGCGGCGCGGATTTCACCTGATCGTGACGCAAAGCCAG
>JBJTSJ010000460.1:0-7246 GCA_046076605.1 Tabrizicola sp. | reverse complement strand
AACTCCGCAAACTCGGCCTTGACCGCACCCAGATTGCGCTGGTGATGGAGTTCTCGCGCAGCGAACCCTTCACCCACCTCAAGAACCTGCCCATCCCCCTGCAAGGCCCGCGCCCATTGGACGAAGCCATCAGCGTAGCCGGAGGCATCTCCTGGGACGCCCTGACCCCCGATCTCGAACTGATAGCCCTCCCAGGCATCTTCACTGCCGGAGAAATGCTGGATTGGGAGGCGCCAACGGGCGGCTACCTCCTCACCGCCTCCTGGGCCACAGGCCGCTGGGCCGGCCAAGCCGGCGCGCGTCGGATTCGTCTCTAACCTTGCGGAGAATGCAGGGCGTCAAACCACGGCAGCACCTGCTCCTGCAGGATTTCCACCGCCTGCTCCAGACATTCCGGCCGCTCCAGCACGTCGATGAAGGCAAGCGTGCCCGGATCACCAACCGGCTGCTCGAAGAAGTCAGCCAAGGTCACATCCTCGCCGCCGGGCCAGTCCGGATGATCCGGCACCTCGCCTGACGGGGTCACGAACCGCAGCACGATCCGCACACCCCAGCCATAGCGATCACGCTGCAGATGCACCGCCGACTTCCCCGCTGCCGTCACCTTGTTCCAGGTCGTCCGCGCCAGCACGAACCCCGCAGGCTCCAGCACCCCCGCCAATGCCGAAACGATCCGCCCCCAGGCCTCCTCACGCCGCGCCGGAAAGGCCGGGTCATTGGCGGCCAGATGCTGGCGGGCGGAAAGGTCGGGATCGTCCATTCAGGCCGACAAGCCCCCTGCCAGGTCCGGCACATCCAGCGCGCTGAACCCGTAATGCCGCAGCCAGCGCAGGTCTGCCTCGAAGAACGCCCGCAGATCCGGGATGCCGTACTTCAGCATCGCGATCCGGTCGATCCCCATGCCGAACGCAAACCCCTGCCACTGCGTGGGGTCCACCGCCGCGGCCTGCAGAACCTTCGGATGCACCATCCCCGACCCGAGGATCTCCATCCACTTGTCGCCCTCGCCGATCTTCAGCTGGCCGCCGACGTTGGAATAGCGGATGTCCACCTCTGCCGACGGCTCCGTGAACGGGAAATGCGACGCGCGGAACCGCAGCTCCACCTTGTCGACCTCGAAGAAGGCCCGGCAAAACTCCTCAAGCGTCCACTTCAGGTTCGCCATACTGATCGACCGATCGATCGCCAGCCCCTCGACCTGGTGGAACATCGGCGTATGCGTCTGGTCCATGTCCATCCGGTAGACCCGGCCCGGCGCGATCACCCGGATCGGAGCCCCCTGCGCCATCATCGCCCGGATCTGCACCGGGCTGGTATGCGTCCGCAGCACATGCGGCGGGCGGTTGTCGCCCTCGGCCCGCGCCATGAAGAACGTGTCATGCTCCTGCCGCGCCGGATGCTCGGGCGGGATGTTCAGGGCGTCGAAGTTGTACCAGTCGGATTCCACCTGCGGCCCCTCGGCCACCGAAAAACCCATGTCGGCAAAGATCGCCGTCAGCTCTTCCATGACCTGGGACACCGGATTCACCGTCCCTCGCGGCCGGGGCCGCCCAGGCAAGGTCACATCCAGCCACTCCGACTTCAGCCGCTCATCCAGCGCCGCATCGCCCAAGGCCGTCTTCCGCGCCCGCAGCGCCGCGTCGATCTCATCCTTCAGCGCGTTCAGACTGGCCCCGGCCGCCTTCCGCGCCTCGGGGTCCATCTTCCCCAGACCCGCCATCAGGCCCGAAATCTCGCCCTTCTTGCCCAGCGCGCTGACGCGGACCTCTTCCAGCCCGGCCTCATCCGCCGCACCGGCCACCGCCGCCAGATACTTGGCCTTCAGCGTGTCGATCCCGTCCATCGCGCTTCTCCTCGGAAAACGCCTCTCTGCTACTGGCGAAGCCCCCGCAATGCAAGGTTCAGAAGATCGACCGCCGCCCCCGCACCTCCAGCATCCGGCGCGACCGGCCGACCTGCCCGTTCTGCGCCGTCAACGCCACGGGCGGCTCCTTCAACCGCTTCTCGATCACCACAAGCGAGTCATAAAACCGGATTCCCCCAATCTCCCGCGCCAGCAGATGCAGGGGAAAGCCCGCATCATCCTCGGTGTACCAGGAATGCATCCGGTCGATCAGGTCCTTGGCGAATTCGATGAAACTCGCAGGCTCCCGGAACCCGCCACCGAAGCCCGGCCAGTAGCTCGTATGCACATCCTCCACGATATACAGCCCCCGATCCTTCAGCCGGGGCCAAAGATGCCGGAAACTGGTGATCTGCTGGTGCATCTTGTGCCCGCCGTCATCGACAATCAGGTCGAACGGCCCATGCGCCGCGCCCAACCGATCCAGAAACACCGGGTCCGCCTGATCGCCGATCTCCACCACGGTCCCCGGCAGCATCAGCTCCCGGCAGGCCGGATCAATGTCGCAGAACACCAGCCGCGAGCCCGCGCCCAGGAACCCCTGCCACATCGGCAGTGACCCGCCCTTGTAGATGCCGATCTCCAGGAAACTTATATCGCGCCCCTGCCACCCGGACAAAAGCTCGTCATACAGCTCCAGGTAATGCTCCATCTTGAACAGCATCCTGTCGCCGGTCCGTGCCGGAAAATCGCGGAAGTATCGCGTCAACTTTGGGCCTCTTGCCTGCCTGTCCCGTCCTGTTCCGGGTATGGCCGCAAGCCTACATGATCGGGGTATCGCTTGTCTCGAAGACCAGCGACGGAACCGAGCCTGTCACGTCTTCCCCATCTACCGGACGATGCGCAATCAGCCGCTGGGTCCAGATCGTCTTCTGGTTCGACTTCGCCACCAGCCGCAGCTTCAGATGCGCGCGATCCTCGCTCCACGCGCCCTCGATCTGCAGGTCCAGGCCCTCGGGCATCGGTTCAGCGGACGACTCGCGCAGCAGGTATTCGGCAGCCAGTCGGCCAATCGCTCCGGCCAGCTCGCGGGCAATCCCGGCATCCGTGCCGTCCGGCAAGGCGCCAAGCCGCAGCGTGAAAGGCTGGTTGCCAGACTTTGCCCGCAAGGCCTCGTCTCCCTGGCCAAAGCGCTGTGCCAGCCGCTGCCGTTCATCGGTCAGCCACTCACGAAAGGCCGCATCGATGATGTCGATGCCCTCCAGGAACTCTCGCCCATGCATCAACGACCGCCGCGCAAGCTCCGGATCCTGATCAAGATCGGTCACGAAACCGCTTAGCGTAACCGTGTCCCGGTCGCTGTGCAGGTGCACGCCCAAGGGTCCAAGCGTCTTGCGCAATTCGGTTAGCGCCTGCCGCAGACTGCCCGAGGCCTGTTCTGCCCCGCGATCCGACCACAGCCGCGCTTCCAGCCAGCGCCGCGGGCGGCAATGGCCCGGGGTCTGGCACAGCAGGGCAAGGATTGCCCGCGCCTTGGCGCTTCGGGGCGTGAAGTCCTGTCCCGTTGCGTCCTGTACCTGAAACTGTCCCATCAGCCGGATGAACATCTCCGTCGCCTCGCATTTTCGCTGCGTTGTCATGTTCGGGCACGTTCGTTCAGCCATCGTGAAATCTGCGTCAATCGACGCCGCCAAGCCGGGCGCTGCGATAGAAAATCGTGAAATCGCGTGAAATCGGCGCCGTTCTGCGGCCCAAACCGTGAATGATTCGCTGCAGTTCCGCGGGGCCTGGCCTGCGGATTCCTGGGGGATTCGCCGTTTCACGGGGAATTAACGCCAGTTTTTCCCCCCTGATCGCAGGGTCACCCCAAAGCTGCGGCCAGGTGATGGCCCGGCCCGGAACCCAGATCCTGCGAAAGGCCACACCATGCCCAGACCTGCGCTCTCTGTTCTCGCCCGCTCTGACAGCGATCCCGCCCCCGGCTTGACCCAGCTTTTGACGGGCGGCCTGCTGCCAGGCTCTCAGGTCCCGGATCCGGAAGCGCTTCGCCCGGGATTGGATTTCGCCAGTCAGAACGCTCTGGGCCTCAGCGTTCCAAGCGACACCGGCGCACCTGAACAGGCCGGGGCAGCCGCGCGTGATCTGGAGCGTCGCCTAGCCGCAACCCTCTCGATGCCCAGCGCCCTAACCTTCGCGTCTCAGTCCGAAGCCATCCGTCATATTCTGACCACCCTTCTGCGGCCCGGGGATGACATCCTGCTAGACGCAGCCGCAGATTCCGCCATGTTCGAGACTGTTTTGGCAGCAAACGCCAATCTTCACCGGTTCCCCTCCGGTTCGGTCGAGGCGGTCGAACGCCGCATGCAGCGCCTGTCCCGGCAACCCGGCCGTGGGCGTCTGGTCATCGCCGTTCCCGCCGTGTCCGCCCATGGCTCGCGCATCGCCGACCTCGCCGAACTGACCGATCTGGCCCGCCGCCACGGGGCGGTTCTGGTTGTCGATGTCGCTCAGGACTTCGGCGCGATGGGTCAGAACGGCGGCGGAGTGCTTGAGGCGCAGAACTGCCTCGATCGCGTCGATATCGTCGTTGGCGGCTTCTCAAGATGCTTCGGCGCGCAAGGCGGTTTTGCCACCTTCCGTGATCCCGACCTCGCGCAGCCCAACCATCACGCCGCACGCCTGCCGGATGCTCAGGCCTGCAAAATTCTGGCAGCCGCCACTGTTGTCTTCAGCCCGCTGGGCGCACGGCTCCGTCGGAACCTGATGGGCTTGTCGCTCCGCTTGCGCAACCACCTGATGTCCGACGGCGCCCGGGTGCTGGGCTCGGCCTCACCCTTCGTCCCGGTCCTGCTTCCGCCGCTCACCGCCCTGCCGCGTACCGCCCTTCTGGAAAGCGGCGGGCCCCGGGTCACTCTTCTCATGGCACCAATCGTGCCGCTTCAGGCGCCACGCTGGCGGATCGAGCTGAATGCCCGCCACTCCATGGCCGACATCGATGACCTTGCCGAACTGCTGCGCGACGTCGCCCGTGCCTTTGACCAGCGTCCGACCCGCAACCGCGTCGCGGCCTAGCCCTTGACCGAAGCCGTGACGTAGTTGCAGCTCAGATCCCGGTCCGACAGGCTCCACCGCCAGGTCACCGGGTTGAACACCATGCCCTTCCGATCCACCGGGCGCAGCCCCGCCTTCCCGATCAGCGCATACAATTCGTCCGGAGTGATAAACTTCGCCCAGTCATGCGTGCCCTTCGGCAACCAGCGCATCACCCATTCCGCCCCGATGATCGCCATCACAAAGCTTTTCGGGTTCCGGTTCAGGGTCGAACAGATCATCAGCCCGCCCGGGTTCAGCAATTCCTGACAGGCAGTCAAATAAGCCTGCGGGTCCGCCACATGCTCCACGACCTCCATGTTCAGCACGACATCGAACCGCTCCCCGGCCTCAGCCAAGGCCTCCGCTGTCGTGTGGCGGTAGTCGATCACCAGCCCCGACTGTTCCGCATGCACCCGCGCCACCGGTATGTTCCGCGCCGCCGCATCCGCGCCCACGACTTCGGCCCCCAGCCGCGCCATCGGCTCGCTCAGCAATCCCCCGCCGCAACCGATATCCAGGATGCGCAGCCCCTTGAAAGGCGCCTGCGCCGAAAGGTCGCGCCCGAACTCGGCGGCGATCTGGGCGCAGATATAGTCCAACCGGCAGGGGTTCAGCATATGCAACGGCTTGAACTTGCCGTTCGGATCCCACCATTCCGCCGCCATCGCCTCGAATTTGGCCACTTCCGCCGGATCAACCGTATCGACTGCCATCGCCGTCTCCTATTGCCCTTCGACTCCGGGCGCATCCCCGGCTATATAGAGCGGAGATGGATCAGAGATCAGGTCAAAAGCGCGCAGTCGAATACCTTTACCCGCCGATCGACCCGTTCGATCAGCGCGTGATTGATGTTGGCGACGGTCACCGCGTCTATGTCGAACAATGCGGCAATCCCGAAGGCATCCCGGTCTTCGTCTTCCACGGCGGGCCCGGCGGCGGCTGCTCCCCGGCCATGCGGCGCTACTTCGACCCCCGCGCCTTCCGCACCATCCTGTTCGACCAGCGCGGATGCGGCCGGTCGCGCCCACACGCCAGCGTCACCGCCAACACCACCTGGCACCTCGTCCAGGATATCGAGACGATTCGCCAGGCGCTTGGCATCGACCGCTTCATCGGCTTTGGCGGCAGCTGGGGCGCCACGCTCGCCCTGATCTACGCGATCTCGCACCCCAACCGGGTCTCGCACCTCGTCCTGCGCGGCGTGTTCCTGGCGACAAAGGCGGAACTCACCTGGTTCTACGGCGGCGGGGCAGGGGCCTTTTTCCCCGACCTCTGGTCGCGCTTTACCGAGGTGATCCCCGCGGCCGAACGGTCCGACCTCATCGCCGCCTACCACCGGCGCCTGTTCTCTGGCAACCTGGTCGAGGAAACCCGCTATGGCCGCATCTGGGCCAACTGGGAGAACGCCCTCGCCTCGATCCAGAACGAAGGCGCGCTGGGCGAAAGCCCCTCGGACTACGCCCGCGCCTTTGCCCGGCTTGAGAACCATTACTTCCAGAACGCGGGCTTCCTGGAATGCGACGGCTGGATCCTGCGCGAACGCCACCGGATCGAGCATCTCCCCGCCACGATCATCCAGGGCCGCTACGACATGATCTGCCCGCCGCAGTCCGCCTGGTCACTGGCGCAGGGCTGGCCGAAGTGCGAGCTGAAGATGGTCCCGATGGCCGGCCACGCCTTGTCCGAACCCGGCATATCCGAGGCGCTGGTGCGGGTTATGGATGGGTTGCGGGGCTGACGCCTAAGCCCTCTTCCCCACCACCGCGACGCCCAGCGCCTGCAGGACCTTGGCCTCGATATGCCCCGCATCCAGCCCCGCGACCCGGTACATCGCCTCGGGCGAGGCCTGGTCGATGAAGATATCCGGCAGCACCAGCGACCGGAACTTCAGCCCCCGGTCGAACACCCCTTCCTCGGCCAGCAGATGCGCCACGTGCGACCCGAAACCCCCGATGGCACCCTCTTCCACCGCCACCAGCGCCTCATGCCCCGCCGCCAGTTGCAGCACCAGATCCCGGTCCAGAGGCTTGGCAAACCGAGCATCCGCCACGGTCACCGACACTCCCCGCGCCGCCAAAGCCTCCGCAGCTTTCAAGCTCTCCGACAGCCGCGTGCCAAACGACAGGATCGCCACCCGCGACCCCTCGCGCACCACCCGACCCTTGCCAATCTCCAGCGGCACCCCGCGAGACGGCATCTCCACCCCTACGCCCTCACCCCGCGGATATCGGAACGCAATCGGTCCCGCATCATGCGCCGCCGCCGTCGCCACCATATGCACCAGCTCGGCCTCATCCGCCGCGGCCATCA
>JBJTSJ010000459.1:0-2961 GCA_046076605.1 Tabrizicola sp. | reverse complement strand
TCGCGCACAGGCCGAGGGCCGCATCCAGGCCGTCTACCTGCAGCCGCAACCCGACGTGACCCTGCCCCGCTTCGACTACGAGGCCCACCTCGCCGCGCTGACCGGCGACCAGCCCCGCTGGCCCGCCTCGACCCGCGCGATCTCCGAGCTCCGTCTTTCCTTCCGGGTGCAGCCCGCCGGGTTCCTTTCTTCCTGGCGGGGGCCGCACACGCTGCACCTCGACATCGTCGACTATCCGGGCGAGTGGCTTCTCGACCTCTCGCTCCTCGAGCAGAGCTACGAGGCCTGGTCCGAAAGCACGCTCGCCCGGCTGGAGAAACGCGCCGAGGCCGCGCTCTACCTTGCCCTCGCCCGGGCCGAGGACGGGGCGTTGAAGCTGGAGGAGGCGAAGGCCCGCCAGCTTGCCGAAACCTTCACCGCCTACCTGACCGCCGCCCGTGACCTGGGCCGCGTTGACGTGACGCCGGGCCGGTTCCTGTTGCCGGGTGATCTGGCGGGCTCGCCGGTCCTGACCTTCGCCCCCCTGCCGAAGCCCGCCACGACGGGCCGGTCGAGCCTCTGGCGCGAGATGGAGCGGCGGTACGAGGCTTACAAGTCGCGCGTCGTGCGGCCCTTCTTCCGCGACCATTTCGCGAAGATTGATCGGCAGGTGGTGCTGGCCGATGTGCTGGGCGCGATCCACCAGGGGCCGCGGGCGGTGGAGGATTTGCGGCGGGTGATGGCGGAGGTGCTGCAGGCTTTCCGGCCGGGGCGGAACACCTGGCTGTCGGGCCTCTTCGGGGCGCATCGGGTGGAGCGCATCCTGTTTGCGGCGACCAAGGCCGACCATCTGCACCACGAACAACATCCCGCACTGACGGCGATCACCGGAAGCCTGCTGGCCGAGGCGAAGCAACGCGCGGATTTTTCCGGCGCGCGGACCGAGGCGATGTCGCTGGCAAGCCTCCGGGCGACGGTGGAGGAAGTGGTGACGCGGGATGGGATCGAGGTTCCTGCGGTGCGAGGCGTGCTGCAGGCGACGGGTAAGCCCGCGCTGATGTATCCTGGCGCGCTGCCCACGGACCCCTCGCGCCTCATGTCGCCTGCGCGGGAGGGGGCGGACGCGTGGTTGGACGCAGACTATAGTCTGATGACCTTTGCTCCGGCCCGGCTCAACTTGCGGCCCGGGGAAGGCCCGCCGCATATCCGGCTGGACCGGGCCGTGGAGTTCCTGATCGGAGACCAGCTGTGAGCCGTCCGCCGAAGCCGTTCCTGGAAGAGATGGAGGAGGCCGTCGATCCGTCGCTGGCGCCTCCCGTGCCGGATGCGCTGCCCGAGGGGCAGGCGATGCAGGCGGTTGCGGCGCTGTCGCAAAAGCGGCCCACGGCCGTGTGGCGCTTTGCCAGCTGGGCGTTTGGGGCTCTGTTCAGCTTTGCCCTGTCGGTCGCTGCCTATGATTTCGTCACCGGGTTGCTGGCGCGGAACGTCGTGCTGGGGTGGATCGCTTTTGCTCTGGTGGCGCTGGCGGTTCTGGGCGGCCTGATGCTGGCCCTGCGGGAATGGGGGGCCTTCCTGCGGCTAGGGCGGCTGGATACCCTGCGGACGCGGGCGGTGGAGGCCCGGTCCGCTGCCGATCTTAAGGAGGCGCGGCGGGTGGTAGCGGGGCTGGTCGGCCTTTACGGCGCGCGAGGCGATACCGCCTGGGGCCGGGCGCGGCTGGCGGAGCGGGAGGGCGAGGTGATGGATGCCGATGCCCTGCTGTCGCTGGCCGAGCGGGAGTTGCTGACCACGCTCGACGCCGAGGCGCGTTTGGTTATCGAGGGTGCGGCGCGGCAGGTGGCGACGGTGACAGCGCTGGTACCCATCGCCTTGGCGGATGTGGCAACGGCGGCGGTGGCAAACCTGCGGATGATCCGGCGGATTGCGGAGATCTATGGCGGGCGGTCGGGGAGTTTCGGGAGCCTGAAGCTTTTGCGCCGGGTGTTCGGATCCTTGGTGGCCGCCGGAGCCTTGGCGCTGACCGATGACATGATCGGGTCAGTCGCGGGGGGCGGGGTGCTGTCGAAGCTGTCACGCCGGTTCGGCGAGGGGGTGGTGAACGGCGCGCTGACCGCGCGGGTGGGGGTGGCGGCGGTGGAGCTGTGCCGCCCGATGCCCTTCGTGGCGCTGGAGCGGCCGGCGGTGTCGTCCCTGGTCAGCCGGGCACTGACGGGGCTGGTGTCGCGCGGGTAGGGGCGGGTTTCTGAAGGAGCGCTGGCGCGCGAGCCTTTTGTCTCGTCGTCGGGCTGCGCCTCCTCCTCGGTCGTTGGGGGCGCTTCGCCCCCCAAACCCCCAGAGGATATTTGCAGAAGAGAAAGCCTAAGGTTTGGGGGCCTGCCAGTCGACCCAGCGGCCGTGGAAATCGGCGCGGCCAAGGGGGACGGTTTCGTTGCCGGGCCAGAGGGTCAGGGTGAGGGAGGCTCCGGGGCTTTGGCCGTCGGTTTCCATGGACACGCGGGCGATGGGGGAGTGGTCGCCTGCGGCTTTCATTGCAGCAAGGGCGCGGGTTTGCGTGGCGGGCGGGAAGTATTGCCAGGCGACGGTGTGGTAGATCAGGTGCAAGGCGCCCGGGGCGGGTGTAGCGAGCCGGGTTTCCAGCCAGTCGGCGGCATCGGCGCGGTCGATCTGCGGGCGAAGGCGGGCGGCGAGGTCGAGGGCGGTGCGGGCGCGGGCAAGGCGGTCGGGCTGGTCGGGCCAGAGGTAGGCCAGGAGGCGCAGACGGTCGGTCTCCGGGTCGAGCGGGTTCAGATCCACTCCGCGGCGGTCGAGGATCGTTGGGCTGGCGTCGGGCGGCAGGGGGCTGGTCCAGTCTGGGGTCAGGGTCAGGGCCGGGGTGGGGGGACCGAAGGTCTGGTTGCCGATGCGCAGGGCGTAGTGGTCCCAGAGGAGGTTGAGGCCTGTGCTGGCGCCGAGTTCGCTAAGGATAAGCGGGAGGCCGAAGCG
>JBJTSJ010000458.1:0-8584 GCA_046076605.1 Tabrizicola sp. | reverse complement strand
AGCAGCGGCTGGATCAGCAGGCCGAGCTGGAGCGCTGGCGTGCACTTGGGGTGCGCAACCCCTCGGCCCCGCCACGAAAGCCCAAGGAAGAGTAACAAGCGCGTGGCCCCGGCTTGATTGTTGGCAGGCCGCGACGCAGCTTCCCCTAAAACCAACGGTGGAGAGCCTGATGCTCGGACGATTTGGTGCGGGACTTGGCCTGGCGCTTGTCCTGACGCTGCCCGCTGCGGCCGATGAGCCGGTCACGACATTCACCCTGGACAACGGCCTGAACGTCGTCGTGATCGAGGATCACCGCGCCCCCGTGGTGGTGCAGATGATCTGGTATCGGGTGGGGGCGGCGGATGAACCTCCGGGGCATTCCGGCATCGCGCATTTCCTGGAACACCTGATGTTCAAGGGGACGGAAAAGGTCGCGCCCAACGCGTTTTCCGGAATCGTCGAGGCGCAGGGGGGCGATGACAACGCTTTCACGTCCTGGGACTACACCGCCTATTTCCAGCGCATCGCGGCCGACCGGCTGGACCTGGTGATGGAGATGGAAGCCGACCGGATGCGCAATCTGCGGCTGACCGAGGACGACGTTGACACCGAGCGCCAGGTGATCCTGGAGGAACGCAGCCAGCGCACTGACAGCGACCCGAGTGCGCTGTTGATCGAGCAGATGCGGGCGGCGCAGTACATGAACCATCCCTATGCGATCCCGGTGATCGGCTGGCGGCATGAGATGGAGCAGCTGAGCCGCGAGGATGCGCTGGAGCATTACCAGCGGTTCTATGCCCCGAACAACGCGACGCTGGTGATCGCGGGGGACGTTGAGCCCGAGGCGGTGAAAGCCCTGGCGGAAAAGCACTATGGTCCGCTGAAACCGTCCGATGGCATCGTGCCCCGCGAACGCCCGCAGGAACCGCCGCAGCTGGCGGAACGGCGGATCGTGATGGAGGATGAGCGGGTGTCGGAGCCTTACGTGTTCCGCACCTATCTGGCGCCGGAACGCGACCCGGGCGACCAGAAGACGGCGGCGGCATTGACGGTGCTGGCCGAGCTTCTGGGCGGCAATGGCCAGACCTCGTTCCTGGCGCGGGAATTGCAGTTCGACCGGCAAGTGGCGGTCTATAGCTCGGCCTTCTACGATGGGACCAGCATCGATGATGGCACATTCGGGCTTGCCGTGGTGCCAGCCCCGGATGTCCTTCTTGAGACGATCGAGGCCGATCTGGACCAGGCCTTGGAGAAGTTCCTGAAGGAAGGCCCCGACCCGGCGGCGCTGGAGCGGATCCGGACCCAGGTCCGGGCCGGCGAGATCTATGCGCGCGACAGTGTCGAGAACCTGGCCAACAGTTATGGCAAGGGTCTGAGCGTGGGCCTGACGGTGACCGATATCGACGGCTGGGACGAGGCGCTGTCGGCGGTGACCGAGGCCGATGTGATGGAGGCGGCCCGACTGGTGCTGAACCGCAAGAACGCGGTGACCGGCTGGCTGACCAAACCCGCCACCGAAGGGGAGGCCAAGGAATGATCCGCGCCGTATTCGCCGCGCTGCTTCTGCTGGCGGCCCCCGTCCATGCCGAGATCGAGATCAAGGAAGTGACCTCGCCCGGCGGGATCAAGGCGTGGCTGGTCGAGGACCACAACATTCCCTTCGCGGCGCTGGAGATCCAGTTCAAGGGCGGCACTTCGCTGGATGCGCCGGAAAAGCGGGGCGCGGTCAACCTGATGACCGCCACGCTGGAGGAAGGCGCGGGCGAGATGGACAGCCGCGGCTTTGCCGAAGCGCGTGAGGCGCTGGCGGCGGATATCAGTTTTGACTCCGGGTCGGATTCGGTAGGCGTCTCGGTGAAGTTCCTGACCGAAAACCGCGACCAGGTGATCGACCTTCTGCGTGAGGCGCTGGTGAACCCGCGGTTCGACCAGGACGCGGTGGACCGGGTGCGGGAACAGGTGCTGTCGAACCTGCGGTCGAACGAGAAGGACCCGGGCACCATCGCGTCCGAGAAGTTCGACGCGCTGGCCTTTGGCGACCACCCCTATGCCTCGACCGGGGACGGGACGATTGCCACGGTCACGGCGCTGACGCGGGACGACATCGTGGCCGCGCACAAGGGGGCGCTGGCGCGGGACCGGGTTTACGTGGCGGCCAGCGGCGATATCACGGCGGACCAGCTGGGGGCGCTCTTGGACCATCTGCTGGGCGATCTGCCCGCGACGGGCGCCCCGCAGCCGGAGGATGCTCCGTGGCTGTTGCCGCCTGGAGTGACGGTAGTGGATTTTCCGACGCCGCAGTCCACGGTGTTCTTCGGCCAAAAGGGCATTCCGCGTGATGACCCCGATTTCTTCCCGGCCTTCGTCTTGAACGAGGTTCTGGGCGGGGCTCGCTTCACGGCGCGGCTGATGAACGAAGTGCGGGAAAAGCGGGGTCTGACCTATGGGATCGGGACCTATATCGTGAACATGGACCATGCCGACATGATCCTGGGCCAGTTCGCCGCGTCGAACGACAAGGTGGCCGAGGCGATCAAGGTGGTGAAGGAAGAGTGGGGTCGGATCGTCAGCGAAGGTGTGACGCCGGAAGAGCTGGAGACGACAAAGACCTACCTCACCGGGTCCTACCCCCTGCGGTTCGACGGGAACGGGCCGATTGCCAGCATCCTGGTGGGCATGCAGATGGACGGGATGCCGCGTGATTATGTGACAAACCGGAATGCCAAGGTCGAGGCGGTCACGATGGCGGACCTCCAGCGCGTCGCGGCCCGGCTGTTCAAGCCCGAGGACCTGCAGTTCGTGGTGGTGGGGCAGCCCGAGGGGATGTGACGGTGTGTCAGGGGAATTGGACAACAAGCCCCTTTCGCCCATCCTACCCATCGTCTACGAATTCGTCATGCGCTGGACGATCCCCAACACCCTGACCGTGCTTCGGCTGCTCGCGGCACCGGGCGTGGCGATCATGTTCCTGTACTTCCACCGCCCCTGGGCCGATTGGCTGGCGCTGACCCTGTTCGTCGGCGCGGCGATCACCGACTGGTTCGACGGCTACCTCGCCCGGCTATGGAAGCAGGAATCCAAGTTCGGTGCGATGCTGGACCCGATTGCCGACAAGGCGATGGTGGTCATCGCGATCATGGTCATCACCGGCTATAACGGGATGAACCCCTGGCTGATCCTGCCCGCGACGGTGATCCTGTTCCGCGAGGTTTTCGTGGGAGGCTTGCGGGAATATCTTGGGCAGAAGACCAGCCATCTGAAGGTGACGAAGCTCGCGAAGTGGAAGACCACGGCGCAGATGTTCGCCATCGCGGTGCTGTTCCTGGGGACGGGGTTCGAATACCTGAATGGCGTTGCGATGCAGGGGATGACGCCCGAGCAGTATGTGGAGGCGGTGAATGCTGGTCTTGCCGACCCGATCCGCGCCTGCGGCAAGCGGGACTGCGCGTCCTATGCGAACCTTGTGGGCATCTGGCTGTTGTGGCTGGCGGCCCTGCTGACCGTGGTCACGGGGTGGGAGTACTTCGTGAAGTCCCTGCCGTTCCTGAAGGAAGACAAGTGATCGACGTGCTGTACTTCGCCTGGGTCCGGGAACGGATCGGGCTTCCGCGTGAGCGGATCGAAACCTCGGCGTCGACCGTGGCCGAGCTTGTGCAGGAGCTGCGTGGCCGCGAGGAGCGGTATGAGGCCGCGTTCGCTGACCTGACGGCGCTGCGGGTGGCCCTGGATCAGGAGCTTTCGTCTTTTGACGCCTCCCTCGCCGGGGTGAGGGAGGTCGCCTTCTTCCCACCGATGACGGGGGGCTGAGATGCGGGTGGCCGTTCAGCAAGGGCCGTTCGATCTGGGGGCCGAGGTTGCGGGCTTCACCGCCGCTGTCAAGGGCGCGGGGGCGGTGGTCAGTTTCACCGGGCTGGTGCGGGATGAGGGCGGGTCTTTGTCTGGGATGGAGATCGAGCATTACCCGGGCATGACCGAGAAGGCGATTGCCGGGATTGCCGAGGAGGCGGTGCGGCGGTGGTCGCTGGTGGATGCCTTGGTGATCCATCGGTATGGGAAGCTGGCGCCGGGCGAGGCGATCATGATGGTCGCGACAGCGGCGCCGCATCGGGGGGATGCTTTCGCGGCGGCTGAATATCTGATGGACTACCTGAAGAGCCGCGCTCCGTTCTGGAAGAAGGAGCTTTCGGCGGACGGGGCTGCGTGGGTGACCGCGAAGGACGCCGACGAGGATGCGCTGAAGCGGTGGTAGTGTCCACGCTGGGTGGGTCGTTCAGGTTCAATGAAATCAAGCGTTTGGTTGTGGGCGTTCAGCCTTTGTCAACCGTGGTTTCCCCCTCACCCTGACCCTCTCCCCCGGGGGGAGAGGGGACGCCTCTGGCTGCGGTCGGTGCTTCAAGGGCCAAAGCGGGATTGCCAGCTCGGCTGCAGGTCCAGGGGTTCGGACCGGGCCAGGTAGACCGCGCGGGCGATGGCGCGGGCGAGGCAGGTGGCGGCGGCGTGGCCGAGTTGGAAGGGGTCCGTGACCGGGTCGGTGAGGGGTTTTTCGCCCGTGGCGACGGAGAAGACGAGGTCTCCGTCAAGCGGCGTGTGGGACGGGACAAGGGCGCGGGCCATGCCGTCATGGGCGGCTGAGGCCACGCGGTGGGCTTGCGCTTTGGTGAGCGTGGCGTCGGTGGCGACGATGGCGATGGTGGTGGCTTCCCCCAGTCGTTTGCGCGGGAGGGGGGCGTCTTGCGGGACCACGGTCGCGGGGCCGAGGCCGCCGAATTCGGTGCCTTCCTCCCAAGGGGCTGCCCAGAAGTGGGCGGTTTCACCCACGGTAGTCTGGCCGAGGGCGTTGACGACGACCAATGCGCCGACGGTCAAGCCGGAGGGCAGGACGCAGGAGGCGGAGCCGAGGCCGCCTTTCAGGGTGCCGGTCATGGCCCCGTAGCCTGCGCCGGCAGTGCCGAGGGTGAAGTCGGGGGTGGCGGCCACGAAGGCCTGGCGGCCCAAGCGGGGATAGGGGCTTTCGCCCCACGCCTTGTCGCCGCCGTTCAACAGGTCGAAGACGATGGCGCCGGGGACGATGGGGACGCGGACGGGGCCTACGGCGAAGCCACGGCCCGCCTCGCGCAGCCCTTGCATCACGCCCTGCCCCGCGTCGAGGCCGAAGGCGGAACCTCCGGAGAGGAAGATCGCGTCGATCTCCTGCACCATGCGGTCGGGGGCGAGGAGGTCGGTTTCCCGCGTGCCGGGGGAGCCGCCCATGACGTGGACGGCGGCCACGAAGGGCTTGTCGGCGGTCAGGACGGTGGTGCCGGAACGGAGTGCTGCGTCATGGGCGTTGCCGACGCGGAGGCCGGGGATGTCGGTGATGAGGTTCCTCGGGCCGGGGCGCATCATTGGATACCTGCGTCAAAACTCTTCGAAGAGTTTTGCAAATTCCTTCGAAGGAATTTGGCGACGGGCGCGGCATTGCGCATTTGAGACCCCGGTTGCTGAGGGGGCAGGATAGGCGGGTGGGCCGGGCGCGTAAATGGCGGCTCCTCGCGCGCCTTCGGCTTCTCATCGCGAGGAGCGTTTCGGGGGAGCGGGGCTCAGAAGTCGAAGATTTCGCCCAGGATGCTTTTCTTGCGCTTCTTGCCGTAGCCGTACTTGTAGTCGTCATCGTCGTCATAGTCCCGGCGGCGGCGGTCATCGTCGCGGTACTGGCGCGGTTCGGGCTGGTAGACCGGCTGGGCGGCTTGCGGCGGCGGGGGAGGTGCGGCGCGGGTGGGTGAGACCACGGGGGCCGCATCAGCGGAAGCGCGTTCGATGATCTTGTCCAGCTCTCCCCGGTCGAGCCAGACGCCGCGGCACTTGGGGCAATAGTCGATCTCGACCCCGCCGCGGTCGGCCATCACCAGGGTTTCGTTGTCTACCGGGCAGCGCATCAGCGTCTCCATTCCGTGGGTCAGGTCGATAGATGGGGTCGCATTTGCGCCTCGCAAGGGTCGGAAACGCTCTTGCGCGAATTGTCGCGAAGGCGCATTCAGGGGGCGAGCCGTGGCGATGGCGTCGCCGCAGGGGTTTTCGCCCCGACGCTTGTGATCCCTGATCAAGTCGGGGACGCTTCCGTCCTGTACGCCGGGACCTTTCGGGGTTCCTGCGGCCTGTCCCAGACCCCTGTTGATGAGGTCTGGAAATGTCGTTGAACCGTCCCGAGATGTACCGCTTTCACAACGGCGGCAAGAAGGACATGCTGCCCTTCGCCGATCAGGAGTACCATGATCGCCTGGCGGGCCTGCGCGAGATCATGGAGATGCATGAGCTGGACGCGGTGGTGCTCACCTCGATGCACAACGTGGCCTACTATTCGGGGTTCCTCTACTGCAGCTTCGGGCGGCCCTATGCCTGTGTGGTGACGAAGACCGAATGCGTCACCATCAGTGCCGGGATCGATGCGGGACAGCCCTGGCGCCGGTCGATTGCCGACAACATCACCTACACCGACTGGCAGCGCGACAACATGTGGCGCGCGGTGGCCTCGGTCACGGGGGTCGGCAAGGCCATCGGGTGTGAGGCGGATCACCTGACGGTGGAGCGGATGGAGAAGCTGAACAGCTTCCTGAAGCCGAAGCGCGGGGTCGATGTTGCGCCTGCGACGATGCACCAGCGGATGCGGAAGTCTCCGGCCGAGATCGTGATGATCAAGCATGGGGCCAACGTGGCCGACGTGGGCGGCTATGCGATCCGCGAGGCGATCAAGGTCGGCGCGACGGAGCTTGAGGTGTCGATCGCTGGTCGCGATGCGATGGAGTGGGAGATCGCCAAGCGCTTTCCGGATGCGGAATACCGCGACACCTGGGTCTGGTTCCAGTCGGGGATCAACACGGACGGGGCGCACAATCCGGTAACGAACCGCAAGCTGCAGCATGGCGATATCCTGTCCTTGAACTGCTTCCCGATGATCTCGGGCTATTACACCGCGCTGGAGCGGACGCTGTTCGTGGGCGAGGTGGATGATGCGTCGATGAAGGTCTGGCAGACGAACATCGACAGCCACGAATTCGGGATGAAGCTTCTGAAGCCCGGTGCGTCCTGTGCCGAGATCACCATGAAGATCAACGAGTTCCTGGCCGAGCGGCAGATGCTGCAGTACCGGACCTTCGGCTATGGGCATTCGTTCGGGATCCTGTCGCACTACTATGGCCGCGAGGCGGCGCTGGAGCTGCGCGAGGACATCGACACAGTGCTGGAGCCGGGGATGGTGATCAGCATGGAGCCGATGCTGACCATTCCGGAAGGGATGCCCGGCGCGGGCGGCTACCGCGAGCATGACATCTTCATCGTCACTGAAGACGCACCCGAAGACATCACGCACTACCCCTACGGCCCCGCCTTCAACGTGGTGGGCTGACACCCCTGCGCTGCTCTGGCCGATGGTCCGGGGCAGCGCCACCGCCGCTCGCCCTTGCAAACGACTTGCCTTGTCGCCCCGCGCTTTGTACCGTCCCGCACAACCTGTCTGACCATTATTCCTGATTTCGCAAGGGTGGCACAGACCGGGGTCAGCATTTTCTGACCGGCATCGCAGACATGACCACAGGTTGAAACAAGACGACGCTTGACAATCGCGTCCCGACAGCCACGGGGCGGACGACAGGGATCACATGCATCACCCCACAATCCAATTCAGCACCGCCCAACTCTCTGCCGGGGAAGACAGACATGCCCGGCAGGTCCTGCACGATTCCCTCGTTGCCTTTGAACGCGATGCACAGGCCGATGACCTGAAACTTGCCGCCGATATCGCAAGATACCGGCAGAACGGCGACATGGCCATCTTCTAGCGCATCAACGCCCTGACCGATATCGGCGCCTATCAGCGCATGCTGCTTGCCATGGTCCTGCAGACCGGCATTGATGTCACCAGCGATCCGAATTTCGACTACATCCTGAAACAGCCAACCCTCAGCGGCAATACAAAGGCACGGCATCTGGTTCTGATGGCCGTCGCCATGCAACCCGGCAAAGGACAAAACGCATGAATGGCTATGCGATCATGGCCCCCGCAGCCCTTGGCGGACCGCCCGGATGGGTCGCATGGGCTGTCGGCGGCACCGTCATCACCGTGGGCACCGTCCTCTTGGGCAAAGAGATCTATGATGCCACGCGCGCCGATCCCGTGCCCGCCACCCGCGCCGTCCCCAGAACCGATACCGGAACCTGTGAGACCTGTGCCCGCCCCTACAGCATCACCGTCCACGCCCAAGGCACGGATTGCGGCGGAACCACCGGCAGCACCATTGGCGCCCCTGCCCTCGTCAACCCCGGCGCACCGTTTCCGGCCGCAGCCGGCGTCGGGCTTTCAGCGGCGACATGGGCCTTGCTCTCGCGGCGTCAGGCCAGCGTCCGCACAGCCGCCAAAGCCCGACTGGAAACATGGATCCTCAATCGCCCGCCTGGCGGCTTTCTGGGCCAAAAGACCTTTCCGGCCTCAGACCCCAGCGGAGGAAAACGCTATGACACGGACAGCTATGGCCCAAGCCCCAATTACATCACCTGACGCGGTCTACGTTTATCTTCGGACAGCACATGTCGTACCGGCGGTAGGGCAGCGCCCGCCCCGTTGTGGGGC
>JBJTSJ010000457.1:0-6024 GCA_046076605.1 Tabrizicola sp. | reverse complement strand
ACCGGCTCCTGCGGAAGAAGGACGTCCAGACCGTCATCGACACCGTCTACCGCTACTGCGGCCAGAAGGAATCGGTGATCTTCTGTGACCAGATCATGAGCCTTGGCTTCCGCGAAGCCTTCCGCGCCGGCATCTCGTTCGGCAAGGACGACATGGTGATCCCGGACAACAAGTGGACCATCGTGAACGAGGTCAAGGACCAGGTCGCGGGCTTCGAACAGCAGTACCTCGACGGCCTGATCACTCAGGGCGAGAAGTACAACAAAGTCGTCGACGCCTGGACCAAGTGCAACGACAAGGTGACCGAGGCCATGATGGCCACGATCTCTGCGCCGCGCACCGATGAGAACGGCGCCGAGAAGGAACCGAACTCGGTCTACATGATGGCCCACTCCGGCGCTCGGGGTTCGGTCATCCAGATGAAGCAGCTCGGTGGGATGCGCGGCCTGATGGCCAAGCCCTCGGGCGAGATCATCGAGACGCCGATCATCTCGAACTTCAAGGAAGGTCTGACCGTTCTTGAATACTTCAACTCGACCCACGGCGCCCGGAAGGGTCTGTCCGACACCGCGCTGAAGACCGCGAACTCGGGCTACCTGACCCGCCGTCTGGTTGACGTCGCGCAGGACTGCATCATCCGCGTCCACGATTGCGGCACCGAACAGTCGATCACGGCCTCGGCCGCGGTCAACGACGGTGAGGTGATCGTGCCGATGGGCGAGCGTGTCCTGGGCCGCGTCGCTGCGGAAGACGTGATTGCGCCCGGCTCGGACGATGTCATCGTCGCCCGGGGCGAGCTGATCGACGAACGCCGCGCCGACATCATCAACACGTCGGGCCTGGCCTCGATCCGCATCCGCAGCCCGCTCACCTGCGAGGCCGAAGAGGGCGTCTGCGCGCTCTGCTACGGTCGCGACCTGGCGCGCGGCACGCTGGTGAACATCGGTGAAGCGGTCGGCATCATCGCCGCCCAGTCGATCGGTGAACCCGGCACGCAGCTGACCATGCGCACCTTCCACATCGGCGGCGTGGCCCAGGGTGGCCAGCAGTCGTTCCTGGAAGCGTCGCAGGAAGGCAAGATCGAGTTCCGCAACGCCAACCTCCTCAAGAACGTCGCGGGCGAGCAGATCGTCGTCGGCCGGAACATGTCGATCGCGATCATCGACGAGGCGGGCCAGGAACGCGCGGCGCACAAGCTGACCTACGGCGCGAAGCTGCACGTCAAGGAAGGCTCGGCGGTCAAGCGCGGCACCAAGCTCTTCGAATGGGACCCCTTCACCCTGCCGATCATCGCCGAAAAGACCGGCGTGGCACGGTTCAAGGACCTGGTCGCGGGGATCTCGGTCCGCGAGGAAACCGACGATGCGACGGGCATGACCCAGAAGATCGTCTCGGACTGGCGGTCGGTGCCGAAAGGCGGCGACCTCAAGCCCGAGATCATCGTGATGGACCCGGCGACGGGCGATCCGGTCCGCAACGACCAGGGCGCGCCGATCAGCTACTCCATGTCGGTGGACGCAATTCTCTAGGTCGAAGACGGCCAGGAACTGCGGCCCGGCGACGTGGTGGCGCGTATCCCGCGCGAAGGTGCCAAGACCAAGGACATCACCGGGGGTCTGCCCCGCGTGGCGGAACTGTTCGAGGCCCGTCGTCCGAAGGATCACGCGATCATCGCGGAAACCGATGGTTACGTCCGCTTCGGCAAGGACTACAAGAACAAGCGCCGCATCACCGTCGAACCGGTCGATGAGACGCTGACCGCCGTCGAATACATGATCCCCAAGGGCAAGCACATTCCGGTCCAGGAAGGTGACTTCGTCCAGAAGGGCGACTACATCATGGACGGCAACCCAGCTCCGCACGACATCCTGCGGATCATGGGGATCGAGGCGCTTGCCAATTACATGATCGACGAAGTGCAGGACGTGTACCGACTGCAGGGCGTGAAGATCAACGACAAGCACATCGAGGTCATCGTCCGTCAGATGCTGCAGAAGTTCGAGATCCTCGACAGCGGGGACACGACGCTTCTGAAGGGCGAACAGGTCGAGAAGATCGAGCTGGACGAAGAGAACGCCAAGGCG
Organism: Tabrizicola sp.; assembly: GCA_046076605.1. GTDB lineage: Bacteria > Pseudomonadota > Alphaproteobacteria > Rhodobacterales > Rhodobacteraceae > Tabrizicola. The sequence continues at coordinate 3,940 of JBJTSJ010000457.1, read as the reverse complement.
GTCAACCGCGGCGGCCGCGAGGCCAAGGCAGAGCCGGTCCTCCTCGGGATCACCAAGGCGTCGCTGCAGACCCGCAGCTTCATCTCGGCGGCCTCGTTCCAGGAAACCACGCGCGTCCTCACCGAGGCTTCGGTGCAGGGCAAGCGGGACAAGCTCCTGGGCCTCAAGGAAAACGTCATCGTCGGCCGCCTGATCCCGGCCGGCACCGGTGGCGCCACCAGCCGCGTCAAGAAGATCGCGTCCGACCGCGACCAGACCGTCATCGAAGCCCGCCGGTCGGAGGCTGAGGAAGCCGCCGCTCTGGCAGCTCCGATGGAAGTGATGGAACCGGACGCCGAGTCGATCTTCGACGCCGGTCTGGTCGACACCATCGAAAGCCGCGATTAACCCGCGCGCTTTGCGCCTACATCAGCCCCGCCAGCCGAAAGGTTGGCGGGGCTTTTCCATGCCCCGATCTCACGTCGCGCCCCTTGTGGCCGGGGTGGGCCATGCATACCTCCCCCTTGCAGCACAGCAGGAGAGGAGGCCCGCCCATGCCCGCGTTTTCCATCGTCACTTTTGTTGAACCCTCCCGGATCGCCGACGATACCACCGCTCTTGACCTCGCCCTTGGCTGGGCGGGCGGCCTTGATGCCCGGGTTGTCGTCCTGGCCTTTCCGGCGGATGTCAGCAGCAGTGCGTCCGACGATGTCGACCTGGCTCGGGTCCGCGCCCAGATCACCGCGCAGGCCGACCGTGCAGGGGTTCCCGTCTCGGTGGTGGACCGCTCCAGCTTTGCCTACGGGATCGGGGAAGTCTTCGCCGACCATCTGAAGGTCGCCGATTTCGGCATATTGACCGGACGTCGCGGGCCACTGGTCGGCGAACGCCTTCTGGCGCAGGCCGCGATCTTCGACTCTGGCCGACCACTTGTCATGGCCCCCCGAACCGGAAGCCGCGCGCTGCCCCGCCGCGCGCTGATCGCCTGGGACGGCACCCATGCTGCCGCCCGCGCCATGCAGGACGCCATCGCGCTGCTTCCCGCTGGGGCCGAGGCCGTGGTCGCCCGCGTCAGCGACGACAAGGCCTTGCGGATGGATCAGTCCGGGATCGAGGCCGCGCATCACCTTGCGCGCCACGGGATCAAGGCCGAATTCCGCGAATCCCCCGCACCGGCCGCGACGTCTACGACGCGCTTGTCGCCGCCGCGCATGAGGCGGGTTGCGACCTGATCACCACCGGCGCCGTGCGCCATTCGCCGATCCACGAGCTGATCTTCGGCAGCGTCACCGGCCGCGTGCTGGATGGCGACTGCCCGTTGCCGGTTCTGCTGTCGGCCTAGGGTGGGTTGGGCGGGGGCAACACGCCCCCGAAAGCACGTGCTTGCTCGCCCGCAGTTTCAGACCGCCTATTTGTCCCGGCGATAGAGAATGATCTGCGTGGCCGACAGACCGGTCAGGGCGCGCAGCTTGTAGATCAGAGTGTTCAGGTGCAAAAGCGGACGGCGAAGCACACCCGGCAGACGACGCTGGAACTCGCTGAATTCCGCCGCCCGCCGTGACACAAGCGAAAAGCCCCGGTCCTTCATCGCCTTGTCCAGGGCGTCCATGTCAAAGCGCAGCACCCAGAGCCGTTCATCGCCAAGCCGGTACCAGTTGCCGGACCCCAGTCGGGTCTCGACCAGTTCGGCGAAGGGTCGCCGCAACAGTTTGCGCAGCAGCTTCTCGACACGATAGTCCAGCGACCGGGCGTTCAGGACCTGCAGGGTCAGCTGACCCTTTGGCGCGACAAGCGAGGCCAGGCCATCAAGGGCCGCCACGGTGTCTGGCACATGGATGATCACCCCCCAGGAAAAGACCGCATCGAACACCTGCCCAAGATCGGGCTTGGTCAGATCGCCCTGACGAAAGACGATGCGGTCGGACAGACCGGCAGCGGTGGCGCGTTCTTCGGCATGCCGCAGCATCGTCGTGGACAGATCCATCGCCGTCACCTGGCAGCCATAGGCAGCAGCCCGGATCGAATGCACGCCAGGACCACAGCCCGCGTCCAGCACGCGGTCGCCGGGGCCTAGCCCCATTTCCTTCAGCATCGCGGGGATCGCGGCATCGTAATAGCGAACTGCGACCGGATGATAGTAATCATCATCCCAGGCCTTCACGGTGCCTTCCTGATTGAAGACCGCAGCTTCCCGTCTTGGTGCAGTATCACTTTTTGTCTGCATCGCGGCCTCCAAAGTCAGCGAAACGTCATGTGCAATGGACTCGGATATTGAAGGCTTTTTCATGTGAAGCAATGACCTGGTCGGAAATATCTTGGCGCTTTGGTTCCGGTACTGAGACAGACCTTGACGCTAGGCCCTGTCTTCCAAGGCCGGGAAACATTCGCCTTGCAGGCACTGGACCGTGCAGCGGATTCCGAGGCCGCGATCGTAGTCCTTCCCAAAGGCGGAATGTTGCGTCGATCGACTGGAAACCTCGTGCCAAGACATGCCTGCCAGGCCTTCGTGCCAGGCCTGCAGCGCCACCAAGGCTGCTTGGTGCTTCGATGGACGTTCCGCTGGCAAACCTTTCCGTCCGGTTAACGTCCACGGCCAAGCCCTTGATCTTCAATCAGCCGAGGACCTGACCTGCGTGGACACTTCCCCTTCCCGGACCGGCCTGCTACCCAAGAGCCGTCAGTGAAGGACCCCCAACGTGCCGATTTCCGAGAACTTCCGCGGCATCCTGATGATGTGCGCGTCAATGGCCGCCTTCACGATCAACGACACCTTCATGAAGTCGGTCACCCAGACCCTTCCCTTGTTCCAGACCATCGCCCTCCGCGGGATGATCGCGGTCCTTGGCCTGACTCTCCTTGCGCTGGTCACCCGGGCCTTCACCTTCCGCCCCTCCCGCCGCGACGCTGGCCTGATCGCACTCCGCTCGCTGGCCGATGTGGCGGCGACGATCCTGTTTCTCGAAGCCCTCCTTCGCATGCCGCTCGCCAATCTGTCGGCGATCCTGCAGTCGCTGCCGCTCCTCATCACCCTGGCGGCCGCCCTGGTCTACGGCGACAAGATCGGCTGGCGGCGGATGACGGCGATCCTGGTAGGCCTCGTCGGCGTCCTGATCATCATCCGCCCGGGGACCGAGGGATTTGACCGCTGGGCGCTGCTTGGCGTGGGCTCGGCTCTTTGCGTGGTGGTCCGCGATCTGGCAGTGCGGCCGTTGCAGGGCCAGGTCCCCTCGGCCATCGTCGCCCTTGGCGCGGCAGTGGGTGTGACTCTGATGGGCTGGACCGGCACCGTCTTCCAGGGCTGGCACAGCCCCACCAGCTGGGAGCTTGTCCGCGTGCTCGGAGCCGGGCTGTTCCTGATTGTCGGCTACATCACCTCGGTCGCCGCAATGCGCCACGGCGACATCGGCCTTGTCGCCCCGTTCCGCTATACCTCGCTTCTCTGGGCCATCGTTCTGGGCCTGATCGTTTTCGGCGATTTTCCCGACGGCTGGACCCTTCTTGGCGCGGCGATTGTCGTGGCTGCAGGGCTCTTCACCCTTTGGCGCGAACGTGCGCTGCGGCGGCAGAAGGCCTGACTCGGGGGGGCAGGGGGCTTCCATTGACACCCCTGGCGATTCCCCCTATACGCCCGCCAACCCGACGCCCGAGGTCCGCCTCTGGTTCAGGGCTCAGAGCGCTTGAAGTGGTCATGATCCGGGCCGAAAAAGCCCCGATCCTCTGGAATTACACCGCGGCATCGCCGGAAACGGCGGTGGTTGCGGTGTTAGTGTTTTGCGATTCGCGCAGGGCACGGTCGAGAAGCGGCGTCCCCAACGGCTAGGGGGGCGAGTATCGAAACGAGGAACGTGAATGCCGACGATTCAACAGCTGATCCGGAAGCCCCGGGAAGCAGTGGTCCGGAAGTCCAAGTCGCAGCACCTGGAATCCTGCCCGCAAAAGCGTGGGGTTTGTACCCGCGTCT
>JBJTSJ010000456.1:0-11573 GCA_046076605.1 Tabrizicola sp. | reverse complement strand
GGCGTCAGGGCCGAGTTGATGAAGGCCTTGGTCAGCCCCCCGGCAATGCCAAGCGGGTGCTTACTCATGGCTCACCTCGGCGGCTGGGACGATCACGTCACCGGCAAAGAGCCCGCTCAGAACCTCGATCATTTCGACGCCGTCCAAGACCCGCGTGGCACCAGGCACAATGGAGCGCAGGACCGGGCCTTCCGCCCCTTGCACCCCCACGAAGTCGAGACCCGACCGCGTCACCACATCGGCCTTTGGCACCAGGAGTGCTTGCCGCTGTCCGACCGGAAGCCGCACCAGCATCCGCGCCCCGACGAAGGTGTCGGGCAGGCCCTTGATCTCGACGTCGGCCACGACCCTTCCACCCTCGATCAGCGGGTAGACCCGGGCAAGGGTGCCCGACATGTCGCCCGCAGGGCCCGAAACCCGGATCGCTTCGCCGGTCCGCAGCGCCGTGGCATGGCGCTCCGGCACGGCGATGCGCAGGAAGGTCCCGCCGCCGCCCACCACTGCAACCACCTCGCCCGGCATCAGAACCGCGCCACGGGTCTGTGGCACGTCAAGGATGCGGCCTGCGACCGGCGCGAGCACGACCCCCTCTGTCGCCTGCTGCGCGACCACATCAGCCTGTGCCACAAGCGAGGCGATCTGGCCCTTCAGCACATCGACCTGCGTCCGCAGGGCATCGACCCGCTGCGTCGTGGTGACCCCGTTCTTCAACAGGTCCTCACCGCGCTGCAGGTCCGCCTCGGCATTGGTCAGTTGTGCGGCAACCGCCTGCTGCTGGGCCGCAAGCGCTGCCAACTGGAAGTCGAGCTTGTCGTCGACGATCCGGGCCAGGACCTGCCCCGCCGTGACCTCGTCGCCCTCGACCACCGCCAGTTCGACCAGGGTCCCGCCGATCCGTGCCCGGGCCGGGATGCGGTCACGCGCCTCGACCGTGCCATAGACCGCTTTCCATTCGGTGACCTTGACCGGCGCCAGCGTGACGGGATCGGCTACTGCCGGAAGGGCGCTGACGCCAAGAATGGCGCAAAGGAGAAGGACAGACGATTGACGGCGCATGGCGGACTCTCCATAAACAGCTACATATCTCTAAAGATTTTAATCTATAATTGCAAGTCCCCCACCCGAAGAAACTTGCTGGAGTGGAGAGTAAGCCGCCGACTGCTTTGGCCACGGGCCAGGGGACGTCTTGGCGTCCGATGCGCTGCCAAGACAACCAGTCTTGGTAGAAAGCCCTGCCGCGGATGTCAGACGCTGGGTTGAACCCGCAGAGCATGGGACTGGCGAGGATCGCGCTCTGGTCGTCGACCCGTCACACGGACCATGCGCCCTTGTGCCGGACGCACTGGCCACGGCGTGGCAGATGACCAGTGCAGAGAGGCGTCGGAAACGCCGAGCCTGTGCCGGAAGAGTTGGCCGTTACGCAGCGGACCCGGCAAACCGGGACCAGAACCGGTCCTGGCCGTTCAGGCCTTCGTCGCGACGAAGTTCGAGCCGGACAGCTTTGCCGGATCATCCAGTTCGAATGCCGGGATTTCGCGGCCTTCACCCGACGCGGCGAGGGCATGGATCCGGTAGCCAAGGCTGCTCAGGTAGGAATGAAGCTCATTCGCCCGCGCCGTATTGGCCCTTGTCACTTCGACCGGCATGTCCGAGTTCCCATCGGAATCGACGTTGGGCAGAACCTCGAAGACGATTGGCGGCCCGATGGTGGAAAGGGTCCGGTGCAGCCCGCGGAGAACCTGGTACTCGAAGCCCTCGACGTCGATCTTGATGGCGGCGATTTGCGAGACTTCCAGTTCCGACAAGACTTCGTCGCCGGGTCGCGTCATGATGACGGACCGCGACCTGTCCGAGCCGTGATCGCTTAGGCTGGCCATCGTATCCGCTTCCCCGGCCGCCCAGAAGGACATGAGGCCGTTGCCGTCGGACAGTCCCAACGGCAGGACCGTGGCATTCCGCAAGCCGTTGTCCTTGATGAACCGGTCGATGTAATGGCATGCACCGATTTGCGGCTCGAAACCGAGATAGCTGCGATCCGGGTCGACCGCGAGGACCTTGCCCAAGGTCTGCCCCAGGTTGGCGCCCACATCGATGAAGGTTCCGGGTCGCTTCAGCAGACGTGCGATCACCGCCCGAACCTCGGGTTCGTCATCGGAATCGACGGTCAGGATGTTCGAGAAGTAACCTCTTACCCGGAAGTTCCGTTGTCCAATCCGGACTTGCCGCCCCATCTGGCGCGAAACGCGCTCTGCATGATCAATAAAACGCTGAAGATTCAATTTCCTGCTCCGATGCCAGACAGTCGCACAACCTGTGCCAGGCACATCCCGTCCCAGCGGCATTGAGGTTAGGAGTGAAGTCCCGAACGGTCAACGGGTCCATCGGCACGGTCGCACCGGTAGAAGGGCAAGTGAACGGCGACCGAGGAGGGAGGTTGGCTGGGGCGCTAGGATTCGAACCTAGGTATGGCGGTACCAAAAACCGCTGCCTTACCACTTGGCGACGCCCCAACCGTGCGGGGGTGTTTAGCGAAGGGCATTGGGGCGTGCAAGGCCCAAGCGTCGAAATTTTCGGTCACGTTTCGCAGCTTGCCGGGCGGGGCGCGCGAAGCTAGGAGAAGCCATGGCATGGGACGCGATCATCGTTGGCGCCGGGGCCGCTGGCATGATGGCCGCGATCGAGGCGGGACGGCGGGGCCGCCGTGTGCTGGTCATTGATCACGCCAAGGCTCCGGGCGAAAAGATCCGCATCTCGGGTGGGGGGCGCTGCAACTTCACGAACCTTGGCATCGCGCCGGATCGGTTCCTGTCGCAGAACCCGCGGTTTGCGCTGTCGGCACTGAAACGGTTCACGCAGTGGGATTTCATCGCGCGGATGGATGCTGCGGGCATTGCCTGGCACGAAAAGACCTTGGGGCAGCTCTTCTGCGACGGGTCTGCGACGCAGGTCGTGGCGATGCTGGTCAACGATATGGAGCGGGCGGGGGTCACCTTGTGGCTTGACTGCCAAGTGGGCGAGGTGCGGCGCGAGGCCTCCGGGTTCACCGTGGACACCGTGCGGGGACCGCAGCGGACAAAGGCCGTGGTGGTGGCCACGGGGGGCAAGTCGATCCCGAAGATGGGGGCGACGGGGTTTGGCTACCAACTGGCGGAACGCTTTGGTCTGCCCGTGGTCGAGACCCGACCCGCACTGGTGCCGCTGACTTTTGCGGAAAAGGAACTGGCCTGGATGCGGCCCCTGGCGGGCGTTTCGGTTACGGCCCGTGTCAGCGCTGGGAAGACCGGGTTTGACGAGGCGCTGCTCTTCACCCATCGCGGGCTGTCGGGACCGGCGATCCTGCAGATATCGTCCTACTGGCGCGAGGGCGATCCTGTGGTGGTCAACCTGGCCCCCGGGCAGGATGTCGCGGCGGGACTGCGGGCGGCGAAGGCCGCGCAGGGCAAGGCGGCGCTGCGCACCGTTTTGGGGCGCTGGGTGCCGGAACGGCTGGCACGGCATCTGGAAGAGGCCGCCGGGGTGACGGGCGTCATGGCCGAACTGCCCGGCACCACGCTGGACCGGATTGCCGGCGGCATCACCGGCTGGCGGCTGGTGCCGGTCGGGTCCGAGGGCTATCGCACGGCGGAAGTCACGCTGGGCGGCGTCGACACCCGGGCGCTGGACGGGCGGACGATGGAGGCGAAGGGCGTGCCGGGCCTCTATTTCATCGGAGAGGTGGTGGACGTGACGGGCTGGCTGGGCGGCTACAACTTCCAATGGGCCTGGTCCAGCGGCTGGGCCGCGGGTCAGGCGCTGTAGCCTTCAGATCATGATCTTCGCAAACCCGTCGCGCAGCGCGTTCGACCAGGCTTCCGACATGGCGCGGAACTGGGGATCGCCGTTCTCGATCCGGCGGCGCAGGGTCACCTTGCAGGCGTCTCGCTCGATCACCGCCAGGTCTAGCGGCATGCCAACGGACAGGTTCGACCGCAGCGTCGAATCCATCGACAACAGCACCGCCTTCTGCGCGTCGGACAGGCTGGTCGAGGGCTTCACCACTCGGTCGAGGATCGGCTTGCCGTATTTGTGTTCGCCGATCTGCAGGAAGGGCGTGTCCTCGGTCGCCTCGATGAAATTGCCCTCGGGGTAGATGAGGAAAAGGCGCATCGCGCCCCCCTTCCGTTGCCCCGCCACGATCATCGAGGCCGAGGCGCCCTGCATGGCGGACAGCTTTTCATCCACCTCGGCGCGCACGCTGGCCAAACGGGCGCCGACGATCTCGGCCACCTTTAGCAGGGTCGGGGCCAGCATGATCGAGGTTTCGGGCGTGGCCTCGGGGTCCTCGATCGCCTCACGCAGCTGGGCGATGGTGGTTTGCGTCACCGACAGGCTTCCGGCCGTCATGATGACGATGACGCGCTCGCCCGGATCCTCGAAAGTGAACATCTTGCGGTAGGTCGAGATGTTGTCGAGCCCGGCATTGGTGCGCGTGTCCGACAGCAGCACCATGCCTTCGTTCAGCAAGAGGCCCACGCAATAGGTCATGTCTTGTCCCCGATTCCGCCGCCAAACCTATTGGGCGGACTGGAGGACCGCAACGGTCACATCCATGTCTTCGACCGCGACGCCCCGGGCGATGCCGCGGATGGGGGCGGCGTCCTGCGCGTCAAATCCCGACGCAAGCCGAATGTAGCGGGCGTCGGGGCAACAACGGTTGGCGGCATCAAAGCCCACCCATCCCAGCCCGGCGATGTGCAGTTCGGCCCAGGCATGCGCGGCCTCGTGCGGGGTGCCGTCCTCGGTCGCAAAGAGATAGCCCGAGACATAGCGCGCCGGAACGCCACGCTGCCGGGCCAGGGCGATCAGCGCATGGCTGTGGTCCTGGCATACGCCCTCGCCCAAGGCCAGGGCCTCGGCCGCAATGGTGTGGGCATGGGTGACGCCGGGGCGGTAGGCGATGGCGTCCGAGACGGCGGCAGACAGGGCATGGGCCAGTGCCAGCGTGTCTGCGCCCGAAGCACTAGCGGCCAGTTCGGCCAGCGCGACATCGATCCGGGTGGGAAGGGTTTCGCGCAAGTAGCACTCGGGTGCCACCGCCTCACGATGGCCGCGCAGGACGCCCGCGAGATCCTCGGTCTCGACCGTGCCACGGACATGGACCGAGACCTCGGCGGCCGGGCCGGCGATGGTCCAACCCTGCACCACGTCCCCTGCCCCATCGCGGTGCCGCGCGCCCCGAGTGCCGCCTGAAACCGTGACCTCCCAGTCGATGACCTTTTGGCCCGCGAAGGCCGAAGGCGCCAGGCGATGGCTTTGCACGACGGACCGGACAGGCGCGTCATAGCGGTAGCGGGTGACGTGGTCGACGGTCAGACGCATCAGCGCATTTCTCCGCTGAGGTAGGAGGCATGGATCGCATTGGCGAGGGTGGCGGCCTCGGCAATGTAGCGGGTCAGGAATTCGTGCAGGCCTTCGTCGAAAATCGCCTCGACAGTCGCGGTCTCGATCCCGCTGGCCAGCTGTCGTGCCTTGTCCTGCGCCTCGGTCTCACGCCCATAGGCGTTGGCGAGGCGGCCGAGGTGGTTCAACAGCCCGGCGGTACAGGTGGCGAGCGAGCGGGGCGACTGCGGGTTGCGGATCAGGAAGTCAGCGATCTTCATCGCGGTGACGTCGCCGCCATAGGCCCAGTGGAAGGCCCGCTGCGCCCCCATGGCGCGCAGAAGCGTGGTCCACTGGTAGTTGTCGAGGCCGGAGCCCACGAAATCGACGCGGGGCAGCAGGACGTAGTACTTCACGTCCATCAAGCGCGCGGTGTTGTCGCCGCGTTCGAGGTAATAGCCGATGTTCAGGAAGTTGAACCCGTCGTCGCGCAGCAGTGTGGCGTCGATCGCCCCCCGCAGCATGGCGGCGTGGCGCATGGTCCAGTCGGTGAGGCGCGAGAGTTCAAGCGAGGATCGGGCGGCGCGTTCCAGTTGCCGCAGTTCCTGGAAGGCGGTGTTGAGCGCGTCCCAGACCTGGGTGGTCAGCGCGGTGCGGACGATGCGGCCGTTCTCCCGCGCGGCGGTGATGCAGGAGGCGATGGAGGATGGGTTGTCGCGGTCGAAGAAGAGGAAGCTTTCGATGTTCCGCTGCACCGGGTCGCCGTATTTCTGCGCGAAGGCATGGGCCATGCCGGTGGCTTGCAGCAGGCTGTCCCATTCACTGCGGTAGCCGTGCGCCGAGGGGAGGAGGCTGATGCGGGAGCCAACTTCGAGAAGGCGTGCGACGGTATCGGCACGCTCCATGTAGCGGGCGATCCAGTAGAGGTTGTCGGCGGTGCGACTTAGCATTGCATGAACTTTCGTCCAAAAGTGCACGATTTTTCTGCGAAAAATCGCAATTCTTCGCAGAAGAATTGTGGCCCCCCGATCATTCCGCCAGCACCCAGGTGTCCTTGACCCCGCCGCCCTGCGACGAGTTCACCACCAGCGAGCCCTCCTTCAGCGCAACGCGGGTCAGGCCGCCGGGGACCAACTCGATCCGTTCGCCCACGAGGCAATAGGGCCGCAGGTCGACGTGGCGAGGGGCGACGCCTTCCTCGACAAAGGTCGGGACGGTCGAGAGCGCCAGCGTCGGCTGGGCGATGTAGTTGCCCGGATCTTCGGTCAGCTTCGCCCGGAAGCGTTCGATCTCATCCTTGGAGGATTTGGGACCGACGAGCATGCCATAGCCGCCCGAACCGTGGACCTCTTTCACCACCAGGTCGGGCAGGTTCGCCAGCACATGTTTCAGGTCGTCCTCGCGCCCGCATTGCCAGGTAGGGACGTTTTGCAGGATCGGCTCCTCTCCCAGATAGAAGCGGACCATGTCCGGGACATAGGTATAGACCGCCTTGTCATCGGCCACCCCTGCCCCGGGTGCGGAACAGATCGACACCCCGCCCGAGCGGTAGACGTCCATCAAACCGGGGATGCCGAGCATGGAATCGGGGCGGAAGCACAGCGGATCAAGGTAGGCGTCGTCGATCCGGCGGTAGATCACGTCGACACGCTGCGGACCTTCGGTCGTGCGCATGTAGACGTATTCGCCGTCGACGAAGAGGTCCTGCCCTTCGACAAGCTCCACGCCCATCAGGTCGGCCAAGAGCGAGTGTTCGTAGTAGGCGCTGTTGAAATGGCCGGGCGTCAGGATCACCACGGTCGGGTCGCCCTTGCACTTGGCAGGCGCGACGCTGGAGAGGGTGCGGCGGAGTTTCTCGGAATAGGTATCGACGGGTTCGATCCGGTTTTCGCGGAAAAGGTCGGGGAACATCCGCATCATGATCTCGCGGGATTCCAGCATGTAGCTGACCCCGCTGGGGGTGCGGCAGTTGTCTTCCAGCACGTAGAAGTCCTCTGGCCCAGTGCGGACGATGTCGACGCCGACGATGTGGGAATAGACGCCTTTCGGGGGAACGAAGCCTGCGACGGCCTTTTCATAGGCCTCGTTCTGGTAGACGAGGCGGGCGGGGATGCGGCCCGCGCGGATGATCTCGCCCCGACCGTAGACGTCGACGAGAAAGGCGTTCAGGGCGCGTGCCCGCTGCTTGATGCCGCGTTCCAGTTTCGCCCATTCGCTGCCAGAAAAGACGCGGGGAAACATGTCGAAGGGGATCAGCCGGTCAGGATCGCCGCCTTCACCATAGACCGCGAAAGTGATGCCGATGCGGCGGAACAGGGCCTCTGCCTCGGCCTGCTTCAGGCTGCGCAACTCCTCGGGCATGGTGGCGACCCAGTCCTGCAGCCGGGCATAGGGCATGCGGACCGAAGTCCCCTGGTACATCTCGTTGAACTGGCCCACCCATTCCCCCTATTGGTCCTGAGCCGACTAGAGCAGAGCCAAAGCGTCGGGAAAAGCCCTTCCCGGAAGGAATACGCCCGACAGGTGACCAGTTGCACAAGTTTTGGGCAACGGCTGGCGGGGTCAGACCGGCGACAGATGCGGGGCAAGCGCTGCTAGGACGCGGGCGGCGACCGTGTCGGCATCGCCGTCGGCGTCGATCACCCGAAAGCGCGCGTGACGGGCGGCAAGGGCCAGGAATCCGGCGCGAGCCTTTTCCTGGAAGGCTAGGCCCATGTCCTCGAACCGCAGTTCAGAACCCGCACGGGCATGGGCGCGGGACAGGCCCACCGAAGGGTCAAGGTCGAAGAGCAGCGTCACGTCCGGCTCGACCCCGATCATCAGGGCATGCAGCCGGTCCACCGTTTCGGACAGATCGCCCCGGGTGATACCCTGGAAGATGCGGGTGGAATCGGCGAAGCGGTCGGAAATCACGATCTCGCCCCGCTCCAGCGCCGGGCGGATGGTCTTTTCCAGATGGTCGCGGCGCGCGGCGGTGAACAACAGGATCTCGGTTTCCGCCGACCAGCGGTCGACATGGCCTTCCAGGACCAGACGGCGGATCTCCTCGGCCCCCGGGCTGCCGCCGGGCTCGCGCGTCAGCGTGACGGCATGGCCACAGGCGCGCAAGGTCTCGGCCAGTCGGCGCCCTTGCGTGGACTTGCCCGACCCGTCGATGCCTTCCAGGGAAACGAACAGTCCGGCCATTCAGCTGGCCGGAGCCCCAAGGTAGCGATCATAGAGTGCCGAAGCCGCGGTGGTCAGCCGCTTGACGAAGCCCGCCTTGCCGACGTCGGCTTCGGCGACCAATGGCACACGGCGGTCAGGCAGGTCGGGGGAATGGACGATCAGTTCGGCCACGGCGGTGCCTTTCAGAACCGGGGCGATCAGCGGACCGTTGTAGACGACTTCCGCCGTCACACTGTCCTGAACCAGCGCCGGAACCAGCAGCCGAACGTCCTCGGCCGGGACAAGGCCCACTGTATCGGCCGCGCCTAGATGAACGTCGGCCTCTGCCACGCGCACGCCGCCCTTGGCCACGGTCTTTTCGGAAAACTGCCGGAAGGCCCAACCCACGATCCGCTCGGCCTCTTCTGCACGGGCCTCATCGCTGGGCAGGCCGGTGATGGCAAAGATGATCCGGCGGTCGCCCTGCTTGGCCGAGCCGACCAGCCCATAGCCCGCCTCTTGCGTGTGCCCGGTCTTAAGACCATCGGCCCCGACCCCCAGCTCCAGCAGCGGGTTACGGTTCCGGGAATTCGCCGGCGCGCGGTCCTTGTAGTTGAACTTGGTCTCGGAAAAGATCGGGTAGTATTCCGGGAAATCCTCGATCAGCCGCTTGCCGAGGATACCAAGGTCGCGCATCGACATACGGTGACCGGGATCCGGCCAGCCGCTGGCATTGACGAAGACCGAGGCGGTCATGCCAAGCGCCTTGGCCCGCTCCGTCATCTGCGCGGCGAAGGCCTCTTCCGTTCCTGCCAGGCCTTCCGCCACCACGACACAGGCATCGTTGCCCGAATTCACGATCATCCCATGGATCAGGTCATTGACGGTCGGACGGTCGGTTTCCTGCAGGAACATCGTGGACCCGCCCATCGCCTTGGCCCGCGACGACACCGAGAATTCGGTCTCCATCGTGACCCGGCCGTCCTTCAGAGCCTCGAACAGCATGTTGATGGTCATGAGCTTGGACATCGAGGCCGGCGGCAAGGGCTGGTCGGCATTCTTGTCCATCAGGACCGTGCCCGTCGTCATGTCATAGACCCAGGCCGCCGATGCGGCGGTCTCGAAGGCGCGGGCCGGAAGAGCGGCCAGCGCAAACGCCAGGAGCACCAGAACAGGACGAAGTCGGTTCAGCATCAGGGGCTTCCCACAGTTACTTCAGGAAATAGGCGTCGGCGAAACCGGCGTCCTTGATCTTCTTCAGCATGGCATCATCCCCTTGGACGACGACACCCCAGACGGCCTTGCCACCCTTTTCGGATTTCTGCGGCGTGGCCGTAATGCCGATCTTTGCCAGCGCTTCTGCAGCCCGCTTGGCGTTGTCCTCCTTCGAGAACGAGGCGACCTGAATCGGCCGCGCGGGTCCGCTGGCCACTGCCGGGGCTGCGGGTTCGGCAGTCGCCGCCGCCGGTGCCTCTGCCGCAGGGGCTGGGGTCTTCCCGACAGTCTTGCGATCAGTGGCCGCTGTGGATTTGGCCGCCACTGCCGCAGGATCCCGTGCGTCCAGCGGAGCGGATTCGATCGGTGCCACTGCAGCGCTTTCGGCAGTCGCGGTCGCCGCCTCGCCATCGGCCACGGCAACACCTGCTTCGGCGGCGGCAGCGGCGGCCTTGGCTTCTTCCGCAGCGCGCTTCTTGGCTTCTCGTGCAGCCTTGGCTTCGGCCCGGCGTTCCTTCCAGGTCTTGCGCTTGGGCTTTTCGTCGACGACAGCGCCCGCAACCGCACCGGCCGCAGCTGCAGCCGTCGCAGCCGTACCGTCAGCCGACGCATCGCCGGGCTTTGCTTCTGCCGCTGCCGGATCCGCAGCCGGCTTGTCTGCATCCACCGCCGCCAAGGCAGCCGAGGCAATTGCTGCGGCCTCGCCCTCCCCCTTCTTCTCAGGATCGGCCGCCGGTTTGGCCGCAGTAGCCTCTGCAACCGCCGTTGCCTCGTCATCTGCAGGCTCTTCCGCAACCTCTTCCTCGACCTTGCGCAGGGCTGTCACGCGGATTTCCGTCGGCTGCCCGGCGAGTATCCCAAGCGCTTCGGCGGCGTCCGAGGACAGCTGCAGCTTTGGCCCCGGGTTCTCGCGTTCACGCTTGAACAGCGCGCCGGTGACCGATTTGCCGGTGGCCGGATTGAAGATCAGCGCCCGTTCCGGGTTGGTCACTTCGGGGGCTGCGACCCAGATGCCGCCCAGCGAAGGCCTGCCATCCCAAAGGGCGCTGTCGGTGGTCTGGAAGACTTCGGGAGCCTCGACGTCGCGGCTGGCACCCTTCTTCTTTGCGACCGGAGCAGCCGCAATCCCACTGCCGTCCCCGGCACCGGCATTTCCGCCACCTTCGACGCAACCCATCAAAAGGCCTGCTGCCGCCAGACCGAAAATCGTGAACCGAAGCCCCGCTCGTGCCATCATCCGCCCTCAGTATCGCGCAGTCTGTTCGCCGCGCTTGTCACATGATTTCCCAGTGGTCCCGGCCTGCTTGTCCGCAGCCTATTTTGCCGTATTGCCACAGGGTACGCCTCAATCTGGTGGTCAGCATACCGCCTTGCGCAAGCGGTGGGAAGGGCAGAGGCGCGCCAGACCCCTCACGATCAGCGGAAATCGCCGCCGAAAGGGCTTGCGATGGCCTTTCAGAATCGTGCAGCGCCGGATATGCCGACGTCGCCGCCCCACGCCAAGGCTCGGGCGGCATGGAAGTGTGGCCGAGTGGTTTAAGGCTCTGGTCTTGAAAACCAGCGTGGGGGGAACTCCACCGTGGGTTCGAATCCCACCGCTTCCGCCAACCACATAAGTATCTGATTTTATTACTTAAAAGCGGCCATTTCGTGCCGTCATTCCGGCACTTTAGCCGGTCCACTTCCAGACAGAGACACTTGTTCACGCCATATTGGCGCCCCTTGTCGGGTCGTGTCTCTCTTTGGCGCATCAGGCGCTTCGGTTTTCGCACTTGGAATTTCCCTGCGTGAAGGGAATTTGCAGGGAATATTCTGGAGCGCCGGGCCGTTGGCGACCCGTAGGAACTTACCCG
>JBJTSJ010000455.1:0-6655 GCA_046076605.1 Tabrizicola sp. | reverse complement strand
TTGGGAATGCACGTCAATCCGTGTTGGCGCCTTGGCGAATCGGTCAGAGGGCAAAACCTTTCGAAGGTGTGAACGCCAAGGAAAATTTTCACGCTGCCGGATCAACGGCTGAGATAACCCTAGGTTGTTTCCAGAATATGGCAGTATGGCCCCTTTGGAAGAACGTTTGCCTTACTTCTGCCCGAAGTCATGCATAACTATCCGCTCGGGGACCCGTGTCTTTTGCCGGGCTGCTGTTAGTGATGGATCGAGACATGTTTGAACAAGCTGCCAAGCGTTCAATTTCCGCGCGCCTCCTCCTGAAGGTCAAGACCTACCGGTCCGACGAAAGTGGCTCCATCGCCATCTTCGTGATGCTGATCTTTGTCATAATGATCCTCATC
This sequence comes from Tabrizicola sp., assembly GCA_046076605.1. GTDB lineage: Bacteria > Pseudomonadota > Alphaproteobacteria > Rhodobacterales > Rhodobacteraceae > Tabrizicola. Next base: position 6,272 of record JBJTSJ010000455.1, on the reverse strand, counting down.
GGCGGCATCGCCGTTGATGTCATGCGGTCCGAGATGCGCCGCGTCACGTACCAGCAGACCTTCGACCGGGCCGTGCTGGCAGCCGCGAACATCACTCTGCCCCCGTCCCAGACGCCAAACTCGGTTGGGCAAAGCTGGTACAACATCGCCGGTCTGGGCGACGAGTTCACGGTGGACTACACAACCCCAACAATCACCGGCGAATCGACGCCCAGCTCGCGGAAGGCCGAGATCACGGGCAAGGTCCGTTCCTACAATTTCTTCATGAACATGATGGATATCCCGTACTTCGATATCCCAGTGAAATCGGGCGCCCAGCAAGGTGTCTCGAAGATCGAGGTCATCTTGGTCCTCGACATCACGGGCTCGATGGGGGAATCCTCAGGTTCGACGACCAAGATCGCCGCCCTGCGCCAGGCGGCGACGAACTTCGTCAACATCCTGAAGTTCAACCGGGATGGCGGTGGCAACTACACGGTCCCGAAAGATCCTAACAACCTGATCTCGATCGGGATGGTTCCCTACTCGTCCAACGTGAACATCCCGGTCAACCTTCGCGGCCAGTTCGCGGTGTCGCATCTGTCCTGGTGGGACGGCGTTGCGAACCAGGGGGTGCCGGATACCAACTGCTTCGAAATCCCGGAAACGACCTACGGCACGATGGGGCTTTCGCGGACCGACCCGATCCCGATGCAGGCAGTCGCACAAACCGCCTCCGGCGCGCCGAACGTCGGGACGATCACCCTGCCGGCAGCCAACAACACCAATGGCCAGAACGGGGGCGTGCTGTCGCTTGGCTACACCGCTCCGTCCGTGCCCAGCCGGAACACCAACAGCTTTACCTGCAACCACGGCGACAACTTCAGCACCGGAGCAAGTGAGGTGGGCTCGAACCTGATTGCCCTGCCCTCGACAAGCATCGACGCAATCAAGACGCAGATCAGCCAGCTGAACCCGCGGGGCACGACCTCCATCGCGGTCGGGATGCGCTGGGGTACCGCACTGATCGATGACTCCGCGCGCCCGATCTACAATGCTCTGCTGGGTGGCACGATGACCGGTCGCCCCGCCAACAACACCGACAACGACACCCGCAAGATCATCGTGCTGATGACGGACGGTACGCACGTCGCCAGCAAATATGTTCTTGACGCCTACAAGTCCGGCCCCTCGCCGATCTGGCGCGGCGCCGATGGCCGGATGGCGATCGAGTACAACGACAGCGGCCTCGGCCTGAACGGCGGCCTGCGTCCCGGCCTGAACCCGACTGGCAACCCGCGCAACAGCTGCTCTGGCTGGTCGCTGGCCAACACGATCGTGAACGGCAACGTCGTCAAGCGCAACTTCTTCGTCCCGCACCTGAAAGCCAGCGCTGTTCGTTTGAAGGTGAATGCGGCCGAAACCGAAGGCAACGGCACCGGCACAAGCGTGACCGGCGGCTGCGATCCGCGGGCCTGGATCACTGCGACCAACGGGGCTCCGGCCTGGACCGGCAGCGGCGTTGTCCGCCGCCTTGACTGGAGCGAAGTCTGGCGGTTCGCGTCGGTCGACTGGGTGATCGAACAGCTGTACCTGCGGTCGAACGTGGTCAGCGCCACCAACTACAACACCGTCTACAATACCATGGTCGGCAACTATCTCACCGGTACGGGCAACATGGACGCGCTTCTGAACACCAACTGCACCGCCGCCAAGCAGGCCGGGGTCGAAGTGTTCGGCATCGTGCTCGGCGACGACGTCACCATCGGGCCGGTCCAGAACTGCTCGTCCCCTGGCACCGGCTATTTCTACAACGTAACCAATGCCGACAACCTCAATGCAGCGTTCGAACAGATCGCCGTGCTGATCTCGGAACTGAGGCTGACCCAATGACAGCGTTTCGTCGGTTTCTCAAAGACGAATCCGGAACGGCGGCGATTGAGTTTCTGGTCGTCTTTCCGACCATCTTCCTGATCTTCAGCGCGTCGTTCGAAGCCAGCCTGTACATGGCACGCTATGTCATGTTTGACTGGGGCGTCGACTTCGTCGTGCGTGATTTGCGGTTGGGCAAGCTGAAGGGCAACCTGACGCACCAAAAGCTTAAGGAACTGATCTGCGGGAACGGTGTGCTGACTGCATCGATGGGTGACTGCACCAACAAGATGAAGATCTGGATGCAGCCAATAAGTACAGCCGACTTCGAGATGAACCCGCCCCCGTTCCACTGCGTCGACAAGGCCAGTGAGATCAATATCGACGAGCCCCCTGCCAACGAGTTCGCCGCCGGGACGGATAACGACATCATGTTGATGCGGATCTGCCTGAAGGAATGGCCGATGTTCCCGACGTCAACCATGAGCGTGAAGATGCCGACCCAGCCCGATGGATCGGTAGCCATGATCGTGACGACCGTCTTCGTGAACGAGCCGGGGTGAAGCCACAATGCGTAAGCTCAAGCACCGTTTCACCGCATTCCTCCGCGACGAAGATGGCCTGATCCTTGCCGAAGGGCTGCTGATGCTGCCTCTGGTGATCTGGGCGATGGTGGCGATGTTCATCTACTGGGATGTGTTCCGGACGATCAACATCACGCAAAAGGCGGCCTATGGCGTTGCCGACCTTCTGTCGCGACAGAAGGCCGACATATCGCCGGCCTTTGCGGATGGCTTGCAGGAAGTGATGGATTTCCTCACGCCGGGCGGCCATCCGGTCAGGATGCGCATCACAAGCTTTGAGTGCGTCGCCCCAACCGGGAATGGGTGCTGGCCAACGAATGGCAGCTACAAACTCCTGTTCTCCTACTCTCCCGAGTCGAAGATCACGGGCTTGACCGAAGCGAACATTCAAAGCTGGCGAAACGGCAGGATCCCGGTCCTGAACAATGGCGAAAGCGTTTATGTCGTCGAGACAGAGGTCGCCTTCAAGGCGCAGATTCAGACCGCGATCGCCGGCTTCATGATCGGTGTCGACGACGCGAAATACGGCCAGTTCATCGTAACCAAGCCGCGCCATCGCCGCCTCTGCCTGCAGGGAACGACGACCTGCACCTGATCGGTTTTCCGCACAGCGCTTTTCCCCGGTGAAATGTCCGTATAGTGTCTGGGCGTTTCATCGGGGTCGCCATGCGAACGATTGCTCTTCTTCCCTTTGCCCTTGTCGTGCTGACGGCCTGCGCCCCGTTTCCCGGGCTTGATGATGCAATGGGACCCGACACGGGTCCGCCACCGCAGTTGTTGCCAATCGACAGTCTGATCTCTGAGGCGCAGGCGACAGATCCGGACCCCGGTCCTGCGCTGGCGTCCCGCGCCACCGCGCTGAAGGCCCGCGCCGCGGCGATCAACGCTGCTCCGCCGCCGACCTGACGGCGTTGCGCCCCGCGCAGGTTCCGGCTAACAGACGACTGCCCGCAACTGCCAGAGGTTTCCCGATGTCCGCCGCCCCCTTGCGTCTTGGTCTTGCCGGTCTCGGGACCGTCGGCATCGGTGTCGTGAAGATCGTCCAGGCGCATTCCGACCTGATCGCCGCCCGCGCGGGTCGTCCCGTGGTGATCACCGCCGTCTCGGCCCGCGACCCGAAGAAGAACCGCGATGCGGACCTCTCTGCCTATGCCTGGGAAACCGATCCCGTCGCCCTGGCCAAACGCCCAGACATCGACGTCTTCGTCGAGGTGATGGGGGGCCACGAAGGTGCTGCGAAAGACGCGACCGAAGCCGCCATCGCCACTGGCAAACACGTCGTCACCGCGAACAAGGCGCTTCTTGCCCACCACGGCCAGGCCCTTGCCGAAGCAGCGGAATCCGCCAACCTCGCCCTGCGGTTCGAGGCCGCCGTTGCCGGGGGCATCCCCGTCATCAAGGCCCTGACCGAAGGCCTCGCCGGCAACCGCATGAAGCGGGTCATGGGCGTGATGAACGGGTCCTGCAACTACATCCTGACCCGGATGCAGGCCGAAAACCTGCCCTACGAGACGGTGTTCGAGGAAGCCCGCCAGCTTGGCTACCTTGAGGCCGACCCGAACCTCGACGTGGGCGGCATCGACGCGGGCCACAAGCTTTCGCTCCTCGCCTCCATCGCCTTCGGCACCAAGGTCGCCTTCGACGCCGTCGAACTGGAAGGCATCGGCAACGTCTCGATCGACGACATCCGCCTGGCCGAGGACATGGGCTACCGCATCAAGCTGCTGGGCGTGGCACAAATGACCGGCCGGGGCCTTGAACAGCGCATGACCCCCTGCCTCGTCCCCGCCGACAGCCCGCTTGGCCAACTGCAGGGCGGCACCAACATGGTCGTCCTGGAAGGCGATTCTGTCGGCCAGATCGTCCTCCGCGGCCCCGGCGCCGGCATGGGCCCGACTGCCTCCGCCGTCATGGCCGACGTCATCGACATCGCCCGCGGCTTCCGCCTGCCGACCTTCGGCCAGCCCGCCAGCACCCTGACCGCCGCCCAGCCCGCCCGGGCCGCAACACCCGCGCCCTACTACCTGCGCATGACGCTCCTTGACAAACCCGGCGCGCTGGCCAAGATCGCCACCTGCCTCGGCGAGGCAGGCGTCTCCATCGACCAGATGCGCCAGTATGGCCACCAGGGCGCCAACGCCCCCGTGCTGATCGTCACCCACAAGGCCGCCCCCGACGACGTCGCCCACGCCATGACCCGCTTCGCCGCGACCGGCGTCCTGGTGGGCGAACCCGTCGCGATCCGGATCGAGGAAGTCTGACCGAACCGGCGACTGTCCCGACTTGACAGACCCCGCCCCGTGACCCGACCCTTCGGTCCTTTCCATGACCGGAGGCTTCGATGTTCCGTTTCCTCGCCGCCCTAGCCCTCCTGACCGCGCCGGTGCAGGCTCAGATGCTGGACGGCGCCGACGACCCCGCCTTCCGCGCCGCCCTGACCACCCTTCTCGCCAAGGACGACCCCACCGCCGTCGCCGCCCTGCGCGATCTGGCCGAGGCTGGCAACACCGCCGCCCTCGTCACCCTGCCCTTCGCCCTGCAATGGGTCCCCCCGCAAGGCAACCTCAAGGAAAAGAACGCCCAGCGGACAGTCGGGGGCATCAAGGCCCAGGACGCCGCCGCCCAGGCGCATGTCGCGACCGCGCTCTGGAACAATGGCCTTGCCGAGACGCCGAACGACCTCCCAAGCCGCGCCGAAGGCCTTCTGGCCGCAGGGGAACCCGCGAAGGCCTCCGCCCTTCTCTCCGACTGGGTCAACCAAACCGGCGGCCTTGGCGACCTGCCGCCGCAACTCCTGACCGACGACACTCCTGCGATGATCGGCGCCTTCGCCCTCTCCGGACGCCTGCTCAATGCCGTCTACAGCGACGGTCCGGCCCGGGACGAGGCCGCCCGCCTCCTCTCCCTCCTGCGCGAGGACCGGCTGGCCGCCTGGCTCGCCTATGTCCAGCTTCTGGAAACCGACCCCGGGATCTTCGGCATCATCGGCGATCCGCTTCCCGGCACCGGACTGTCCCAAAGCCAGATTGACCTCCGCCTCGCCGACGCGCGCGCCGTCCGCGCCGTCTGGTTCGGCTTTGCCCGCGACGACACCCCCACCCCCGCCCTGACCGCCGCCATCGCCCGCGAGGTGCTAGCCGGCCGGGTCGAGCTGCGTCCTGTCACCCAGCTCTGCAAGGCGCATTGCCCTGACAGCCTGCAGGACTGCGAAGCGGCCGTCCTCGCCTATCCCGGCCAGCCCTTCGGCTCGTTCGAGATGACCCAGCTCTTCACCGACGTGCTCGACCCCGTGGACTTCGCCGCCTCCGACCGGGGCCTCGCCGTCCTGATCCCGCCACGCAGCGACCCCGCCGCCGCCGCCGACCGCGCCACCGCCGCAAGCCTTGACGCCTGCTACGCCAAGCTTCTCGACCGCCGCGACCAGTTGGACCTCGGCCCCTAGCCTGATGTTAGCGCCACCAGCCTTGCCGCCCTGCAAGCCCCCCGCTACACGGGAAAAAACCGAAGCCCGAGGGACCCATGTCAGAAAAATCGCAATTCCAGGACCGCCTCCTGTCCCTCGGCCTCGGCCGGGTGTCTGAGGCCGCCGCCCTCGCCTCGGCCCGCCTGATCGGTCGCGGGGATGAGAAGGCAGCCGACCAGGCCGCCGTCAACGCGATGCGCGACCAGCTGAACCTCCTTGACATCAAGGGCGTCGTGGTGATCGGCGAAGGGGAACGAGACGAGGCCCCGATGCTGTACATCGGCGAGGAAGTTGGCACCGGGAATGGACCCGAAGTCGACATCGCCCGCGATCCCCTGGAAGGCACCACTCTCACCGCCAAGGACATGCCGAAC
>JBJTSJ010000454.1:0-5457 GCA_046076605.1 Tabrizicola sp. | reverse complement strand
TCTATGCTGACCGGCTGGGCGTGCCGGTGGCCGAAGAAAGCCCGGGGTTCGCGATGCTGCCCCTTCCCGGGGGCGCGATGCTGGGCCTGTGGGTCAAGGGCGGCGTATCCCCAGCGCCGACCGGCGGGGCGGGGGCGTCAGACCTCGCGTTCACGGTGGAGGGTGCGGAGGCGCTGCATGCGATGCATCAGGATTGGGTCGCCAAGGGCGTGCCGATGCTGAACGGGCCCACGCAGATGGATTTCGGGCTGAACTTCACCGCCGTCGATCCGGATGGCCACCGGCTGCGGATGTTCGTGCCTGCGGCTTAAGGCGCTGCCGCCCCGGCCGGGTTTGCTGGTCGGGGCGGTTTTCAAATTGAGCGCCTTCGGCGCGCGCCTTTTGTCTCGCCGCTGTGCGTGAAGGACGCACAGCGGCTCGGACGGCCTCCGGCGGGGATATTTTGGGACGAAGAATGTCCTATCGCAGCGGGCCGAAGGCGCCGGGGCCGCGCAGTTTGGCGTGGCGGTTGACGTCCTTGTAGAGGAGGTAGCGGAAACGGCCCGGCCCGGCGGCGTAGCAGGCCTGCGGGCAATAGGCGCGGAGCCACATGAAGTCTCCGGCTTCCACTTCCACCCAGTCCTGGTTCAGCTTGTAGACGGCTTTGCCTTCCAGGACATAGAGGCCGTGCTCCATGACGTGGGTTTCCTCGAACGGGATCACGCCGCCGGGCTGGAAGGTCACGATGTTCACATGCGCGTCGTGGCGCAGGTCGTCGGGCTCGACAAAGCGGGTGGTGCCCCAGCGGTCCTGGGTGTCGGGCATCCACCGGATGGGCACGTCGCGTTCGTTGATGACGAAGGCTGCGGGGACCGGGGTGCCGGGGGCGGGTTCGTAGATCTTGCGAAGCCAGTGGAAGCGGGCCGGTTGGCTGCCTTCGGCAAGAAGTGTCCAGCGGGTGCCCGCGGGGAGATAGGCATAGGAGCCTTCCTCCATCTCATACCCGGTGCCGTCGATGGTCAGGGTGGCAAGGCCGCCGGTGAAGAAGAGCCAGTGTTCCGCGCCCATGTCGGGGTCGGGCGCGTCGGAGCCGCCGCCGGGGGCGACCTCCATCACGTATTGGGAGAAGGTTTCGGCAAAGCCGGACATGGGCCGCGCGATGAGCCAGAGCTTGGTCTTCGTCCAGCCGGGGAGGTAGCTGGTGACGATCTCGGAAAAGCAGCCTTTGGGGATGAAGGCGTAGGCGGTGGTGAAGACCGCGCGCTGGGTCATGAGCGCCGTTTGCGGGGGCAGGCCGCCGGGGGGCGTGTAGTAGCTGGTCACGGGAGTTGATCCTTGAGGCGGAGTTCGGCGATGCGTTCGACCTGTCGGCAGGCGGTGGCGACTTCGGTCGCGGTGTCGTTCTGAATGCGGGTCTGGAAGGCCTGCAGGATGATGGCCTTGCTGTTGTCGCGGACGGCGATGATGAAGGGGAAGCCGTGCTTTGCGACATACTCCTCGTTCAGCCGCTGGAAGCGGCTTCGCTCCTCGTCAGTCAGGGCGTCAAGGGCGGCGCTCGCCTGTTCGGAGGTCGATTCCGGCGTCAGGCGTTTCGCGGCGGCGAGTTTTCCGGCGAGGTCGGGGTGGGCTTTCAGGACCTTCAGGCGTTCGTCCGCTGAGGCTGACCGGAAGATGCGGGTCAGGGCGTTGTGAAGGCCGGTGGCGCTGTCATGCGCGGGGCCGCGTTCAAGGTCGAAGGCGCGGTCGGCGATCCAGGGGGAATGTTCGAAAATGGAACCAAAGCGTTCCACGAACCGGTCGCGCGTCATCTGACTGGGGCGCTCGAACCGCTTGTGTGGATGGGTTTTTTCCCAGTGCCGCGCGATGTCGATCCGGCGCGGGAACCAGACACCGGTGTGGGATTTTGCATAGTCGAGGAAGCGTTTCAGGCCCGCGATCTTGCCGGGGCGGCCGATCAGGCGGCAGTGGAGGCCGATGGAGAACATCTTGGCCTGGCCCGCCACTCCTTCGGCATAGAGGGTGTCGAAGCTGTCCTTGAGGTATTGGAAGAACTGTTCCCCGGTGATGTAGCCGGGTGCCGTGGCGAAGCGCATGTCGTTGGCTTCCAGCGTGTAGGGGATCACCAGCTGGTCGTGGTCACCATATTCGCGCCAGTAGGGCAGGTCGTCATCGTAGGTGTCGGAAATCCAGGCCAAGCGGCGGGTTTCGGCCGTCAGGCGCACGGTGTTCATGCTGCAGCGGCCGGTATACCAGCCCTGCGGCGGCGCACCGACGACCTCTTCATGCAGGCGGAAGCTTTCGGCGATCTGGCGGGCCTCTTCTTCCGGGGCCATGTCGCGGTGATCGACCCATTTGAGGCCGTGGGAGGCAATCTCCCACCCCGCGGCCTTCATCGCGGCGACCTGTTCGGGGTTGCGGGCAAGGGCCGAGGTCACGCCGTAGATGGTGACGGGGATGTCCATCCCGGTGAAGAGGCGATGCAGACGCCAGAACCCGGCCCGCGCGCCGTAGTCGTAGATCGACTCCATGTTCCAATGACGCTGGCCCGGCCAGGGGGCGGCCCCGGCGATGTCGGACAGGAACGCCTCGGACTGGGCGTCGCCGTGCAGGATGTTGTTCTCGCCGCCCTCTTCGTAGTTGAGGACGATCGACACGGCGATCTTCGCCCCGCCCGGCCAGCGGGCATCGGGGGGAATGGGGCCGTGGCCACGGAAGTCGCGGGGGTAACGGATCACGGGAGCGTCTCCTTTGGACGTGAGACTAGGCGACATTGCAGAAGAGTATTTTCAGGATTTCACGAAAGGTCATATCTCGGCAAGGCCGGGTCGCGCCGGGAAAGGTTTCGTGGTCTGATGGCGCAAAGCAAGGGAGGGATCACGATGGGACGGCTTTCGACGCATGTGCTGGATACCGCAAAGGGCAAGCCCGCGGCGGGGGTCAGGATCATGCTGTATCGGATTTCCGGACAAAGTCACCGCAAGGTGAAGGAAGTTGTCACCAATGCCGACGGTCGGACCGATGGGCCGCTGCTGGAGGGGGACAAGCTGGAAACGGGAAGCTATGAGCTGGTCTTCTGTGCGGGTGACTACCTGCGTGCCAGCGGGCAGGCGGGCGAAGGTGTTCTTTTCCTTGATGAAATCCCGATCCGCTTTGGCGTTCCCGATGCCAGCCAGCACTATCACGTGCCGCTTCTGATCTCTCCCTTCGGCTATTCGACCTATCGGGGGTCCTGAGGGCCGTCTGTTTCCTGCCCAGAAAAGGTCTTGAAAGCGTCACTTGCGAATTCCAACGCGCGGGTCTTATCTGTCCGGGCAATTTTTTCGGCTCAAGGGAGAACCGCATGTTTCGGATGAATGCATATTTGGCCGCGCCGGCTCTGGCGTTTCTGATGAGCGGAACGGCGCATGCTGCGCTGACTGCTGACCAGGTCTGGCAATCTTGGAAGGACGCGGGTGCACTGGTCGGTCTGACGATTTCTGCCGCGACGGAGAACAATTCGGGTGGTGTTCTGACCCTGAACGGCGTGTCGATCGCCCCGGAAGGGATGGCGGGTCTGACGATTTCGGACATGACCCTGACCGAGCAGTCGGACGGGTCGGTGAGCATCGTCCCCGGTGCCGATATCGGCGTGGCGATGGTGGCACCCAGCGAGGGGTCGGTGAATCTGACGCATGACGGCCTGACCATCACCGCGCGCGAGGCCGATGGCGGCGTGGCCTATGACTATGCGGCGGCCAAGCTGGATGTCGTCTATGACACCAAGTATCCGGGCATGTCCTTTGACGGCAGTGAAGCGCCGACCGTGTCCTCGTCGGGCGACGTGAGCCTTACCAACCTGTCGGGCACCTATTCCGATACCCCCGGCACCAACCGCGTCTTCGGGATGGACATCAAGGCCGATACTCTGGCCTACACCACCAATTCCGACGATCCGGGCATGGAGATGAAGCAGACCTCGACCAGCGAAACCGCCGGGATCGACATGTCGCTGGGCTTCACGATGCCATCGACCATCGCTCTGGCGGCCATCGCCACCCCGGCCGATTTCGCCACCGCCCTGAACGAGGGGCTGAGCGTGAGCTTGTCGACCAAGCAGGGCGAATCGAAGGGCACGATGAAGCAGGAAAGCGCCTTCATGCCGTTGGACCTGGTGATCGGAGCAGGCGGCGGCGAAGGCACGATGCTGTTCAACAAGGACACGTTCTCGGTCAAGTCGCAGGGCACGGGGCTGAACATCGAGTCGGGTGCTGGCATGATGCCGGTTCCGGTCAAGGTCACGTCGGGCCCGATGGAATTCGATCTGACCACCCCGGTCATCGCGACCGAGGCGGCGGGGGACTATTCCTTTGTCCTGAAGCTGGCCGATTTCAGCCTGAACGAGGAAGCCTGGGCCCTGTTCGACCCGAACGCAGCGCTGCCGCGCGATGCGGCGCAGATCGCCATCGACATCTCGGGCAAGACCACGATGGACCTGCCGGCGCTGGTTGCGGCGGAAGAGACGGGCGTGCCTTACGTGCCGGCGCTGGAAAGCCTGAACATCACTGAGCTGGGTCTGAAGGTCGCCGGCGTGGCGCTGGCCGGGACCGGAGCCTTCACCTTCGACAACTCGATGGGCATGCCGATGCCGCTGGGCGAGGCGAACATCACCGTGACTGGCGCCAACGCGCTGATCGACGGGCTGATCGCCACGGGCCTGATGGCCGAGGAAGATGCCATGGGTGCGCGGATGATGATGGGCATGTTCATGGTGCCGGGCGCGAACCCGGACGAGCTGACCTCGAAGATCGAAGCCAAGGAAGGCATGCAGATCCTGGTCAACGGCCAGCCGCTGCCGATGTAATTCGGCCTTACGGTCGGTGGAGGGGCGGGGCTTCGGTCCCGCCCTTTTCCGTTCGTAGGGTGGGCGCGCCGCCCACCTTACCCTTGCGCGATGCGCCGAAGGTCGTCACGGATCTGGGTGGCCATCCAGTCGGTGAAGAGCTGGACCTTGGGGTCCTTCAAGCGGCGATGCTGGCTAAGCGCGGAAAGCTGGATCGGCATGGGCGGGGTCGCCGTTGCGACGGGGACGAGCCGGCCTTCGCGCAAGGCGTCAGCCACTTCGAACAGGGGCTTCAGCACGATCCCCCGCCCGTCCAGCGCCCAGCCGGTCAGAACGTCGCCGTCATCGGATTCGAACGGCCCGGTGATCTCGAACCGGCGGGGGCCTTCGGGGGTCTGCAGGGTCCACTGGAATTCCTTGGCGCCGGGGAAGCGCAGGTTCAGGCAGTCGTGCTTGTCACGGACCAGCGCCTCGCCATCGGCTGGCATTCCCCTGCGTTCGATGTAGGCGGGAGCGGCGCAAAGGAGGCGCGGGCAATCGGCGATGGTGCGGACCTTGAGCGTGGAGTCTTCCAGAAGCCCGAGGTGGAAGGCCACGTCGATGCCTTCGGCCACGACGTCGATGCCGCGGTCCGACAGGCGCAGGCGGACGTCGATCTG
>JBJTSJ010000453.1:0-2879 GCA_046076605.1 Tabrizicola sp. | reverse complement strand
CCGCACTGTCGGTGGCGCGATGAGCTGGGGGGAACCGAAGGCGCTGGCGCCGTTCCCCGAAGGCTCACCCTTCTTCGGCCTGACCGCGCCGCCCGATGTGGTGGTGCGCGAACAGGTGCTGGCCCAGCCCGACCCGGACCTGGCCGAACGCACCATTGCGGCGCTGGATGACGGCACGCCCCTGATGACCCGCAAGATCATGGGCGCGGGGCAGGTGGTGCTGGTCCATGTCACCGCCAACGCCGAATGGTCCTCGCTGCCCCTGTCCGGCCTCTTCGTGCAGATGCTGGAGCGTCTGGCCGTGTCGACCAAGCCCGCCACGCCCGAGGCCACGGACCTTGCCGGCCAGACCTGGGTGCCCCAGGTGGTTCTGGACGCCTATGGCCAGACCTCGGACGCGGGCGAACTGCCGGGGGTCGAGGGCGAGGCGCTGGCCAAGACCATCGCCGAAGGCCCGACCGCCGCCATCCCTCCCGGGCTTTACGCCGGGGCCGACCGGCGCGTCGCCTTGAACGTGATCGGGGCCGAGACTGTGCTGGAACCCGCCGTCTGGCCCGCCAGCGTCCCCGTTGACCGGCTGGAAACGGCCGTGGCCCGACCGCTCAAGGGCGAACTTCTGACGCTGGCCACGGCGCTCCTCCTCCTCGACGTGCTGGCCGCGCTGTGGCTGGCGGGCCGCCTGCGTGGCCTCGCGCGCGGGGCCTCGGCGGTGGTTGTCGTGGCGCTTATGGCAGCGATGCCACGCGACGCCCATGCCCAGGACGCGACCGAGGCCGACGACTTCGCGCTGCAGGCCACCAGTTCGGTCGTCCTCGCCTATGTCCTGACCGGCGATCCGAAGGTGGACGAAATGGCCCGCGCGGGCCTTCTGGGCCTCTCTGACAAGCTGTGGCAGCGGACCTCGATCGAACCGATGATGCCGATGGGCGTTGACATCGAGAAGGACGAGCTGGCCTTCTTCCCCTTCCTCTACTGGCCGGTGGTGGCCGGGGCCAAACAGCCCTCGGACGCCGCTTACGCCAAACTGAACCAATACCTGCGCACCGGCGGTATGATCCTGTTCGACACCGGCGACGCGGACCTCACGGGCTTTGGCGGCGACACCACCCCGGAAGGCCAGGCCCTGCAGGTCATCGCCGACGGTCTCGACATCCCGCCGCTGGAGCCGATGCCGCCGGACCATGTCCTGACCCGGACCTTCTACCTGCTGCAGGACTTCCCCGGCCGTCACCAGGGCGGGCAGCTTTGGGTCGAAGCCTCGCCCGATGCGGCGGCAGAGGCGGCCGAGGGGATGCCCTTCCGCAACCTGAATGACGGCGTGACCCCGGTGGTGATCGGCGGGGATGACTGGGCCTCGGCCTGGGCCACCGACGACAATGGCGTACCGCTGGTGCAGGTCGGGCGCGGCTATGCCGGTGAGCAGCAGCGCGAGATGGCCTACCGCTTTGGCATCAACCTGATCATGCATGTGCTGACCGGCAACTACAAATCCGACCAGGTCCATGTGCCGGCCCTTCTGGAAAGGCTTGGGCAATGAGCACAACCGTCGTCTTTGCCCCGCTGGTCGGCTGGGTCCTGATCTACGCACTCGCGGGCCTTGCCGCCGCGATGGTCGCCTTCGCCCTGTGGCGCGGGCTGTCGGGCTGGTGGCTGCGTGGCCTCGCCCTTGGCGCGCTGGTCCTAGCGCTGGCCAACCCGGCGCTGCAGGAAGAGGAACGGCAGAACCTGTCGGACATCGTGATCCTCGTCGTCGACGACAGCGCCAGCCAGGGCCTCGCCGACCGCCGCGCCCAGACCGAAGAGGCCGTGGCCGCCGTCCAGGCCGAGGTCGCCGCGATGCCCAACACCGAGCTTCGCATCCACCGAGTGGGCGACGGGGCCGAGGATTCGGGCTCCCTCGTGATGACCGCGCTGGCCGAGGCGCTGGCCGAGGAACCCCGCGCGCGGGTTGCAGGTGCCATCCTTATCACCGACGGCCGGGTGCATGACGCGGGCGTGGTTCCGAACCTGCCCGCGCCGTTGCAGGTCCTTCTGACCGGGCGCCAGGCCGACTGGGACCGCCGGATCGTCGTCAAGAACGCCCCCGCCTTCGCCATCATCGGCGAGGAATTCAAGCTGGAGCTGCGGGTCGAGGACATCGGCGCCCCGCCCGACCTTGGCTCCGAGGTAGAGCTGACCATCGCGGTCGATACCGATGAACCGGTGACCTACTCCGTCCCCCTGAACGAGGACCTGGAGCTTCCCGTGACGCTGCCGCATGGCGGGGCGAACGTGCTGCAGTTCTCCGTTGCCCCTGTCGAGGGCGAGATCACCGACCGAAATAACGCCTCGGCCGTGCAGATCAACGGCGTGCGCGACCGGCTGCGGGTGCTCTTGATCTCGGGCGAACCCCATGCCGGCGAACGCGTCTGGCGCAACCTCTTGAAGTCCGACGCGGCGGTGGATCTGGTGCATTTCACCATCCTGCGCCCGCCGGAAAAGCAGGACGGCGTCCCGGTGGACGAACTGTCCCTCATCGCCTTCCCGACGCGTGAGCTGTTCGTCGAGAAGATCGAGGAATTCGACCTGATCATCTTCGACCGCTACCGCATGCGGGGCATCCTTCCGATGTCCTATATCGAGAACATCGTGACCTATGTCCGCAATGGCGGCACGGTCCTGGTCGCGGCAGGCCCCGAATTTGGCGCGGTCGACAGCCTCTACCGCTCGCCATTGGCGGAAATCCTGCCGGTCGCGCCGACGGCCCAGGTGATCGAAGAGGGCTTCCGCCCCAAGATCACCGACCTTGGTCACCGCCACCCGGTGACCGAGGGGCTGGAGGCCGAAGCGCCCGAAGGCGGCTGGGGCCGCTGGTTCCGCCTGATCGAGGTGCAGCAGAC
>JBJTSJ010000452.1:0-15136 GCA_046076605.1 Tabrizicola sp. | reverse complement strand
GCCATGGCGCTGCGCTACAGCTTTGACATGGGCGACGAGGCGACGCGGGTCGAGAAGGCGGTGGAAAAGGTGCTGGCCGATGGTGTCCGCACCGCCGACCTGATGGGGCCGGAAGGCGGCACCCCGGTGTCGACCGCGCAGATGGGCGATGCGATCCTGGCCGCGCTGGACGCCAGCCTGTAACAGCCGTTGCCGGGGCACTGTCCCCGGCCTTCCCCCGGAGCGTGCCGATGTCCCCTGCCCTGAAAGGCGTGCTGCTTGGGCTGGCGGGCTTCGGGCTGTTTTCCATTGCCGATGGCACGATCAAGTTCCTGGGCGGGACCTATCACCCGGTGCAGATCGTGGCCTTTGCAAGCCTCTTCACCCTGCCGCTGATCGGCCTTTTGTGGCTGAAGGACCGCCCCCGGCTGCGCCCGGTGCATCCCTGGCTGATGGCGATCCGCACGCTGGCGCTGATCGCCAATGCGCTTTTGGTGACCTATGCCTTCACCGCGATGCCCTTGGCGCAGGCCTATGCGATCCTCTTCACCATGCCGCTGGTGCTGACGCTGCTGGCCTGGCCAATCCTGGGCGACCGGGTGGATGCGGTTGCAGGCTTTGCCGTGGTGCTGGGCCTGGTGGGCGTGATCGTGGCGCTGAACCCGGGGCGGATCGAGTTTGGCCCTGGCCACCTGGCGGCGGTGCTGGGCATGCTGATGGCGGCGGTGCACTACCTGATCATCCGCAAGACAGGGGGTGCGGAGAGCTCGGTCGCGCTTTTGCTGTATCCGGTGGTGGGGCAGTGCCTGGCGGCATTCCTGCTGCTACCGGGGCGCTATCAGCCGATGCCCCTGCATGACATCGCCACCATCGCCAGCATATCGGTCTTCGGCATGGCCGGGACGCTGGCGATGTTTGCCGCCTACCGTGCCGCGCCGCCCGTGGTGGTGGCGCCGACGCAGTATTCGCAGATCGCTTGGGCCGCGGTCTTCGGCGCGCTGTTCTTCGCCGAGCCGATGACGGCAGCGACGGCCATCGGCATGGTCATCATCGCGGTGGCAAGCATCCTGGTGGTCTGGCGGCAAGAGCGGCAAAAGCGCCCGGCATAGGGCCTGGTGGCCTTGCATCCGGCGGGTGAACAGGCGATTGTGGTGCCGCTAACGCGGCGTCGGTTTCGCGCCCCAGCCCCGGAAATTTTCGCATGTCCCCTACGCTTCGCGGTGCGCTTTTGTCGCTGGCCGCCTTTGCCTTCTATGCCACCCACGACGTTGTGGTGAAGTATCTGGGCGGCACATATTCCGCCTTTCAGACCATGTTCTTCGCCGGACTGATGGGCTTTCCGCTGGTCACGGTGCTACTCCTTAGCGACCGGCGCGACGGCACGCTGATCCCGCGGCACCCATGGTGGACGGCGATCCGCACCGTCAGCGCGGTGGTGACGGGTGCGATGGGGTTCTATGCCTTTTCGGTTCTGCCGATGGCGACCTGCTATGCGATCTTCTTCGCGATGCCGCTGTTCATCACCTTGATGGCGATTCCGCTGCTGGGCGAGAAGGTTGGCGTCCGGCGTGGCATCGCGGTCATCGTCGGGCTTCTGGGCGTGCTGATCGTGCTGCGACCGGGCAGCGGTGACGGCTTTTCGCTTGGTCATCTTGCAGCCCTGGGCGCCGCGACGACCGGATCCCTGAGTTCGATCATCGTGCGCAAGATCGGGCGGGATGAACGGTCAGTGTTGCTGATGCTGTATCCGATGGTCCTGACCTTTGTCGCCACCGGCGCGATCATACCCTTCGTCTACCAGCCGATGCCGGTCGAGGACCTGGCGCTGACCGCCGTCATGGCCTTCCTTGGCATGCTGGGCGCGCTGGCCAGCATCGCGGCCTACCGGGTTGCTGCTGCAGTGGTCGTAGCACCCATGCAGTACTCTCAGATCATCTGGGCGGCGCTGTATGGCTGGCTGTTCTTCAACGAGACCGTGGACTTCTACACCGGCGTCGGATCGGCGGTCATCATCGCCTCGGGCATCTACATCGTCCTGCGGGAAAGCACTCCGTCCATCAGCCAGAATCGGCCCGTGCTGGAGAACCGCACGCGCTGGGAGATCGGCACCCTGCCCCGCATTTCCAGCTGGCTGAAGCGCTTCGAAAGGGGCGGCGATCAGGCGTAAGGGGCCTTGCCAAAGCGAGGCGGAGGGTTTAACCCCCCGCCATCGGTCGGAGCGTAGCGCAGTCTGGTAGCGCACCTGCTTCGGGAGCAGGGGGTCGGAGGTTCGAATCCTCTCGCTCCGACCAGTTATACTCCTGAAAAAGATAAGAAATCATTCCATTTCTGTAGTCGCCTTGGTGGCGGGCACAGGAATGGGAACGGGAGCCAAACTCCCTGAATGGGGGTGAAAACTCCCTGAAAAACCCCCTGTTGCTTATCAAGTCGTTCTGGACCGGTTCTTCGATTCGGGCCGAACCTCGCTGGGTTGTCAGATGGGATCGCCTACGCAGGAAAAATAGGTCCACGCAGACCAGGACGGCGTGCCATTCACTGAGATGGCCAGGCAGTCACAAGATAGCCCTAAAGGCTCTTCCAAGCGGTCCGCCGCTACTCCCAATCAGAAACGACGAAGCCGCCACGGATTGCATCCGAAGCGGCTTCAATGACGATCCTCAGCAAGCGAGCTAAGGCCTAACGAACGCAACGGGACAACCCACCCAAGGCAAGAGGTCCGAGAACTATGAACACCGGCAAATCAAGCAAGGATGAAGCTATCGCGGTGGCAGAATACGCCAAAGGCGAACTGCCGAGATTTTCTCTTGTAACGCCACAAGGAGGAAGTCTGAGAGAACCGCGAAAATACAGAGCGAGATCCATCAACGGTCAAGTAATCCAAGCACTGAAGGCTGCGATGAAGTCCGATCCGATGCCAGGGCATCAGTGATGACCATGATCCGCTTTCCCAGGTCCCAAAGCTTCGATCTTGGGGACGAGCTCCCCTTGATGAAAGCGGAGGAAGCGGCCGCCAAACTCGGCCTGAGCGTCAAGACGATGATGCATCATGTCCGCTCGGGCAGGCTGCGCTTCATCAATGTCGGCACGGATAAGCGGAAGTCTTACCGCTTTACCCCCAAAAACCTGCGTAGTTTCATTGAAAATCAGAAGGTCAGGGAAGTCCCTTCATGTCTGTCTTTCCAAACAAAAAAGGCGTCTTCCAAATCGACTTTATCGTTCGGGGCATACGGGTTCAGCGAGGTGCCGAAACCAAAAACCGCCGGGAAGCCGAAGCCTTAGAGAGGGAACTTAGAAAGCAGACCTTGGCCGAGGCTGAACGAGAGAAAGCCGCAGGCAATGGGCCATTGACGCTGGACGCGGCATTCCTGCGATACTGGCATGAAGTCGGGCAGAAGCATGCGAATGCCGGTGACACATGGCGCGACCTTGCCCGTCTGATTGACTTCTTAGGGAAGGATGCCCGTCTGGATAAGATCACTGACAAGGAAGTAGCGGCAGGGGTAGCCTGGCGCAGTGCACAGACCATTGGCGGCAAGAATATGCGCACGGATGGAAGTCCAATGCCGTGCATCGCCCCAGCGACCGTAAACCGGACCTTCACCCTTGTCCTTAAGAACGTATTTGGCCGCGCCAAGCGCGTTTGGCGCTACAGCTTACCGCTTGAACCCAACTGGCGCGCTCACCTGTTGAAGGAACCGCAGGAACGCAGCCGCGAGTTGCTTGAACATGAAGGCGCTGCCCTCGACATGTCAATGAGGGTAGACTACGCGCCATGGCTAGAATTCGCCCGGATGACAGGCCTTCGCCGTCGGGAAACTCTACTGCGTTGGTCAAACGTTAACTGGCAGGCGCGGCAAATCAACATCATTGGCAAGGGTGGCCGCAGAGTGACAACGCCGATCACCGATGCCGTCAAGGAACTCCTAGAACCCCTGCGCGGCCATCACCCCGAATGGGTATTCACATACGTGGCCACTAAGGCCCGTGATGGCAGGGAACGGGGCAAGCGATATCCAATAACTGACGCTGGCGCCAAGACGCAGTGGCGCAGGGCGCGCGAAAAATCCGGAATCACTGACTTCCGGTTCCATGACATTCGGCACGATGTCGGAACAAAGCTCCTGCGCGAAACAGGCAACGTCAAGCTTGTTCAGCGTGCATTGAATCACGCGGACATCAAGACCACGCTGCGTTACACCCATGTTTTGGACAACGAAATAGCTGCGGGGCTTGATGCCCTACAAAAGCGGCGCAGGAATCCCCTGAAAGTATCCCTGAGTCACAAGTGATGTGATGGATAACTATTTGACAAAATTATATAAAATGAACTACGCTCCCCTTATTCGGGAGCAGGGGGTCGGAGGTTCGAATCCTCTCGCTCCGACCAAATTCCCGACATTCCCTACTTTGGACGGTTGGCCCAAGCCTTGGCGATGTACATCGCGGTCATCAGGTCCAGATGCGCGCCGCCGCCGTTCTTGGCGATGGTGATCTCGTCAGCCGAGCGGCGGGCGTAAAGGGCCGGATCGTCGTAGAAATCTGCGATGACGTCGGCCTCGGAGATCGCGCCGGAAGCGATGGGGTCCATCAACTCGCCGATGTGGTGGACGGTGGTCGCGCGGGCGTCGACGAAGACGCGGGCGCGGGACATGGCGGTGTCGTCGACCTCACGCATGGCGGGGGTATAGTCGCCGATCAGGTCAAGGTGCTGGCCGGGCTGCAGCCAGTCGCCCTTGACCAGCGGCGAGGTCGCCATCGTCGCGCAACAGATGATGTCGGCCTTGCGCACCGCGGTCTCAAGGTCATCGGCCACGGGCAAGCCCATGCCTTCGGCGGTCTTGCGGCTGCGGCTCCAGGCGGTGAAGCGGGCATCGGGGAAAATGCTGGAATAGGCCTCGACCATGTTGCGGGCGACGACACCTGCGCCGACGAGGAGGATGTTTCGGCTGTCCTTGCGGGCCAAGCGGCTGGCCGACAGAAGGCTGTCGCCTGCCGTCTTCCATTTGGTGACAAGGTGGAAGTCGATCAGGGCGGTCAACTCTCCGGTCACGTCGTCGAAGAGGTTGACGATGCCGTTGATCGTCGGAACGCCACGCGCCGCGTTGCCCGGGACAATCGTGCCGATCTTGACCAAAGATCCCAGCCCGTCGATCCAGGCGGCGCGGTCGAGAAGCGTATCGTCGCCACGGTAAAGGAAGATGTCCTTGATTTCGGCGCGGGGCAGGCGGTGCCCGGCCTCTAGCGCCTGGGTCAGGCCTTGCCATGTCAGATAACGCTCGGCTTCGGGTCCGATGGTTTCGACGGTCATAGCCCTGCTTCCTTCCGTGTCAGTAGTCCTTCGGCCACCAGCCGTTCGGCCCAGCCTTGCCAGCTTTCGAACTGGTGGGTCCGCCAGCCGCGACGGGCGGCGGCGGTGACGTTTTCGGCCTTGTCGTCGGTGAAGAGCAGCCGGTCCGGGGCGATGCCGCAGTCTTCTTCCACCGCCTGGAAGATGCGCGGGTCGGGCTTGGAAATCCGCAACCGGCCCGAGACATATTCGCGGTCGAATTCGTTCAGGAAGTCCAGCTTGGTGCGGGCTTCCTCGTACGAATGGCTGCCGAAGTTGGTCAGGCAGAAGACCGGCACGCCCTTGCCTCGCAGTGCCCGGAGAAGCGCGATGGAGCCTTCGATACGGGGCGAGGCAAGCTCGACCCAGCGGTCGTACCACAGGCGAATCTCGGGCGCCCAGGCGGGGTTGCGGTCGGCGCAGTCATAGATCGTCTCGCGGAAGAGCGCTCCGGCGTCGATCTGGATGTTCATCCCGATCAGGTCGACCTCGGCGAAGAGCTTTCGGCGGCGGTCTTCGCCGATGACGCGGTCGTAGAAGGCTTCGGGCTGCCAGCAGGTCAGCACGTTGCCGATGTCGAATAGCACTGCCTCAGGCTGCATCCGTTTCCCGTTTCCGCACCGTTTCGCGCCAGATCACATAAAGGCCTGACCCGCAGATCAGCGCAATCCCCACCCAGGACACCGCATCGGGAAAGGTGCCGAAGACCACAAGGCCCCAGAAGATCGCCAGCGGCATGCCGACATATTCGAAGGGGGCGATCAGCCCGGCCTCGGTCGTGCGGTAGGCCTGCGTCACCATCAGCCCGCCGATGCCGACGGACAGGCCGGTGGCCAGGAAGACCGGCCAGTCGTGCAGGGGGGGCCAGATCCAGGGGCGGAAGAGGAAGGCCCAGAGCTTGTTGTCCGTGGCAAGGTGCCCGTCGCCAGTCCAGAGGCCTATGCAGAGGCTGACCACGATGAACCCGGCCTGGACATAGAACGACAGCGTCATCGCGCTTTCCGTGCCGCCCATCTTCCGCGCCAGAAGGTTTCCGGCGGCGTAAAGGATGGCGGAGATCAGGACGAGAAGTGCTGCGGGCTGGATCACCCCGGCCCCGGGGCGCAGCATGACGATGACGCCCAGCATGCCGACGATGACCGCCGCCCAGCGCCGGGGACCGACCTTTTCGCCCAGAAAGACGATGGAAAGAAGGGTGATGACGATCGGGCTGACATAGGCAACCGCGATGGCATCGGCCAAGGGCATCGCCGCGAGGCCAACGAAGAAGGTGACGTTCGACACCATCACGATCACGACCCGCAACAGATGCGTGCCGGGGCGGCTGGTGCCGATCTGGCTGAACCCGCGGTCAGACCATCCGATCACCGCGAGGATGAAGGCCATGGCGACGAAGGCCCGGATCAGGATGACCTGGTGCAGCGCATAGCCGTCGGACAGGAACTTGATCGAGACGTCGTTGATCGAAAAGATCAGCGTGCCGCCGATAGCGAACAGGATGCCGGTCAGGGCGGGGGAACGGGCCATGCGGGCAGATGATCCGTGCGGGGCGGGTCCGTCTGTCCTGCGCGCGACATCGGGTGACGCGGGCAGGCGTCGTCGGCCGGTAAGGCGTTGATTCCTAGGGCGAGGTCGTGCCGGCTGCGGCGGTCAGCTCGTCGACCTTGGCTTGCAGCGCGGCTTTCTCGGCCTCAAGCGAGGCGGCCTTTTCGATCAGCGCGGCGCGGTCGGTTTCCAGCGCGGAAAGCCGGTCGGTCATCGCCTTTGCATCAGCTTCGGCCTGGGCGGCGGCAGCCTGCATTTCCGTCTCAAGCGTGGTCACCTTTTCCAGAAGCGCGGCGGCCTCCGTCTCAACCGCGCTGGTTGCTGCTGCGTCATCGGCGGCCTTGGCCTCAAGCTCGGCGGTCATGGATTCGAGGCTGGCCTGCATCTCGGCCATCTGCTTTTCAAGTGCGGCCTTCTCGCCCTCGATCGTCACGAGCGCGGCTTCCTTGACCTGCAGCCCGGACTGGAGCTCGGACACCTTGCGACTGGACTGGTAGGCGTAGAAGCCGAGGATGGCGAGCGACGCCACCACGATGGCAAGGACAAGGTTCTTCATCCGCAACTCTCCAGACCGGCGCTTTGGGTCGCACCTGACCACATGCGCCGCCGCCGCACAAGCGCGTTGCAGGAGGAGCGAGGCGTTGGAAGAAGGCAGAGATGAGGGGCGAATCCTGCGTGACTGCGGATGGGTGCCCGGCACGAAAGGGGCTGAATACCTGTCGGCGCGGGTCAGGCGGGATCGGCGAAGATCTGGACCCAGTAATAGCGCAGCGCGGCCCGGTTGCCGCGCAGCGGACGGTCGTCGGCCTGGTAGACCACGGCGATCCCGGTTTCTTTCATCTGGCAGTTCAGGATGTTCTTGCGGTGCCCCGCGCTGGTCAGCCAGCCGCGCACCACGTCGCCTGCGGACTTGTGCCCCGCCGCGATGTTTTCCGCCGCCGAACGGTAGCTGTAGCCCTGCCGATGGATCCGCGAGGAGAACCGGCTGCCATCCTTGCCGACATGGGCGAAGAAGTTCTGTTCTGCCATCGCCCGGGCATGCGACCGGGCGGCCGCCATCAGTTTCGGATTGGTCCGCAGCGGCCCGCAACCCGCCTTGGCGCGCGCCGCGTTGATCGACGACAGGACCGAATCGGCCGGGCCTGCGGCGACGGGCGGGGCGAAAGTCAGTGAGAGCGCGAGGGCAAGGGCGCTAACCCAGGAAAGCCTGGGCATGGAAGGACACGTGGTCCTCCATGAAGGTCGAGACGAAGAAATAGCTGTGGTCATAGCCCTTCTGCATCCGGAACGTGCCACCCTGCCGCGCCGAGGCCATCGCTTCGGCCAGCGCTTCGGGGCGGAGCTTGTCGAGGAACTGGTCGGAGCTTCCCTGATCGACCAGCAGCGGGCCGTCAAACCCCCGGCGCCGCATCAGCAAAGTGGCATCATGCGCCGCCCATGACGACTCGTCGGTTCCCAGATAGGCAGAAAATTGCGGACGGCCCCAGTCGCTGGCGGTCGGGTTGCAGATCGGCGCGAAGGCGGAGGCGGATTTGAAGCGGCCTGGAAAGCTCATCGCGATGGTGAGGGCGCCGTGGCCGCCCATGGAATGGCCGGTGATCCCTTGCGCCTCTTCCGCCAGCGGGAAGGCGTTGAAAAGGACACGGGGGAGCTCTTCCGTCACATAGTCCCACATCTTGAAATGGGGGGCCCAGGGTTTCTGGGTGGCGTTGACGTAGAAGCCCGCGCCCTGCCCCAGCGCAAAGTCGGGGTCGTTCGCCACCCCGTCGCCGCGCGGAGAGGTGTCGGGAAAGATCAGCGCGATGCCGGTCTCGGCCGCCCAGCGCTGGGCGCCGGCCTTGATCATCGCGTTTTCATGGGTGCAGGTGAGGCCAGACAGGAACCAGAGGAGCGGCACCGGCCCATCCTCGGCCTGGGCAGGCAGAAAGAGGCCGAAGGTCATGTCGCAGGCGCAGGCGACGGAGGCATGGGTGTAGACGCCCTGGACGCCACCGAAGGCCCGATTTTCCGAGACGGTTCTCATATGTAGCCCCCCTGGCTGATCAGGGCGATCACGGCTGTCACGGTCAGCACTGAAGCTGCAGTCGACAGAAGGATCGCGGTGGACACCCGTTGCGGTGCGACGCGGTAGTGCTGCGCCAGAATGAAGACGTTGCCCGCCACCGGCAAGGCTGCCGCGGCGATCATGACGCCGGCCTGATAGCCCGTGACGCCAAACAGCCAGCAGGCCCCGGCCACGGCCAGCGGGTGCAGGAACAGCTTGGCGAACGAGAGCCAGGCCGCGACCTCTATCCGCTCGGCGGAACGGCCAGCCAGCGAGGCGCCGATGGCGAACAGCGCGCAGGGCGTGGCGGCGGCGCCGAGGATGGTCATGAACTCGGCCACGGGGCCCGGCAGGGCAAGGCCGGTCGCACCCCAGGCGATGCCAAGCCCGACCGAGACGATCATCGGGTTTTTCAACAGGCCCATGGCCAGGATGCCGAAGGTCTGTGCGCTGACCCGTCCGGCGCGAAGGCCGGTGATGACCATGGTCAGGATCGAGGAGAAGACGATCAGGTCGACCGCAAGGACCAGTAGCACCGGCCCCACGGCCTGGGGCCCGAGCAGCAGCGCCAGCATCGGGATGCCCAGGAAGCCCACATTGCCGATGACGCCGGTATGCGCCTCGAACACCGCCTCTTCGCGGCTGGTGCGGCGGGCGAGGGCGACGGCGGCGACGATCAGCCAGACGGTGGTGGTGGCCAGGAGATAGGCAAAGACGAAGGACCAGGAAAAGATCGCCGACAGATCCAGGCTGGCGGCAAAGCCGAAAAGCATGGCGGACAGCGCGAAATAGAAGACGAAACGGGTGAGATAGGCTGTCGCTTCTTCCGAAAAGAACCGGGTGCGTCCGGCCACATAGCCGACCCCGATCAGAGCGAAGAAAGGGAGGGTCTTCAGGAGGATCGCCAGCATGGGGCCACTGGTGTCACGCAAGGGCGAAAAGGGCAAGCCTGCCGGTCAGGAATCGGTTGGGACGCGCCGAAAAGGACGGTGTCGCACGGGCCAATTCCAGGTCCGCCCGCCCCGCGCCCGATGTGGCAAAACCGGGGCAGTCCGATCACGCTGCAACGCCGCTGCCAGACAGCCAAATCCTTGAGGAAATTGGTTAATCCTGCAACTTTTGGAGGAATAAGCCCCTGCAAGTCCTGGATTCAAAGCAATTCATTCAAAGGCCAGATGATGGATTGTGGCGAAAAAGGAACGAAATGGCTTCACGTTTTGGCCCAACTCCTTGGCTAAACCTGAACGATGCCTGGCTGCAATTTCCGGGGGGAAAGCAGGCTGGGATTGAACGGGTAGGATGATGACTGCTGCCGCGCTAAGGATCGATATGGGCGACGGAGGGCCCAGCAGCGATGAGTTGCCGAAGGGCACTCAGCTGCTGTTCGGCCAGTACACCATCACCTCTTTCGTCAACAGCGGCGGGTTCGGGATCGTCTATCTGGCAACGAACTCGCTGGACCGGACCGTCATCGTCAAGGAATGCTTTCCAAGCACCTATTGCCGCCGGGTCGGAACGACTGTCGGGCCGCGGTCGCGGGGGCAGGCGGACGACTTCCGCGCCGCCGTACGCCACTTCGTCCAGGAAGCCGTGACCCTGTCGCAGCTGAACCATCCGAACATCGTCAAGGTCCATCAGGTTTTCGAGTGCAACGAGACCGCCTATATGGCGATGGACTATGTCGAGGGCTACGACCTGTTGCAGACGGTCGAAGGCAGCGCACCGCCCCTGACCCCGAAAGAGATCATCGCTCATCTGAATACCATGCTGGATGCCGTGGGCCATGTGCATGCCCAGGGCCTGCTGCACCGCGACATCTCGCCTGACAACATGATCCTGGACGTGGCCAAGGGTCAGCCGGTGCTGATCGACTTCGGGGCCTCGCGCAAGGAAGTGAACCGGAAAAGCCGGGCCGTATCCGGGCTGCGGGTGGTGAAGGACGGCTACTCGCCGCAGGAGTTCTATGTCAGCGGCAGCAAGCAGTCGCCATGCAGCGACCTTTATGCGCTGGCGGCCAGCTTCTACCACCTGATCTCGGGCGAGACGCCGAAGACCTCGCAGGAACGGCTGTCGGCGATTGCGGGGCGCGAAGGCGATCCGCTGCGTCCTCTGGCGGGTCGGTTCCGGGGCTATCCGACCGAATTCCTGCGGGCGATCGACAAGGCGATGGCAATCTTCCCGCGCGACCGGCTGCAGTCGGTCGAGGAATGGCGCGCGATGCTGTCCGGCGCTGCCGCACAGGCCAAGCTGAAGCCCGTTGCTGCGCCTGCCGCACCCGTCGCCGCTCTGGCGGTGACGGCCAAGGCGATTTCCTTGGAGGTTCCGCCAGCGGTCGCAGCACCCGAAGTGGAGGTTGCCGTTGCCCCGTCCAAGCCGACCCCCGTTTCCAAGCCCCTTCCCACGGCGACCGAAGAGGCCGTGACCGAAACGCCAGCGCCGGTTGTCCGGCGCAGTGGGGCGTTGCAAAATCCGCGGGATGTCCTGGTCATGGCTGCGGCGGCTGCGCTGCTGCTGGTGGGGCTTTTGTCTCTGCCGGGCCTGATGCCGAAGGTGCCCGGAACGGCGGTCGAGCCGGTCGCCAGCCTGCCCGTTGCAGGGACTGACATGGCTGCGGGCCAACTGCCGGTCGTGAACGCTGTGCATCTGCCGAATGGCTTGATCTTCGAAGCGGTTGAAACCGCCACGGGGACCATGACAGTTGTGGCCGCTGTCCCGTCAAACGTGGACACCACCCTGCAAGTGGGTGATGTGCTGCTGGTCTACGCGGCATCTGGTGAAACACTTGGCACCAGCACGGCGCTGAGTGATATACTTAAGCGCGAGTTTGCGCTTGGGATTGCAAGTTACAGTTTTGTAGTTCGTCGCGGTGAAAGTACAATGGACGCAGGATTCCGGCTGGAGGTCGCCGGATAGTCTGCAGAAGCAGAATTCTAGGACTGGGAGAGACTATCGTGAAGTTCCTTCGCTCTATCTTCGGCGAGAATGACGAAGCAGGCACCACGCAGGGCTCGATCGAGGCTGGACCAGATCCGGTGATGGCTGCCCTGGCGGAACTTGAAGTGAAACGTCTGCGTGAGGCGCTGGCAGCCGCTGCCCCCGCCCCGGCCCCAGCCCCGGAGCCTGTCGCGGAGGGCGAACCCGAAGTACAGATCGCGCGTCCCAGCCGCGTGGTCAAGGCGAAGGCTCCGCTGCCCGAGGGCGTTGCTCTGCCGGCGCGTGGCATCTGGGATATCGAGGACGAGACTGCGAAAGCGGCGACCGCGCTGCAGATGAACGAGGGGTCCGTAGGCGCGGCACCGCGGCGTCCGACCCGGACCAAGACCCGCGTCCTTGGCTTTGAAGCGCAACCGGCCGAAATCGTCCCGCTGTTCGAAGGGGCCGAGCATCTGCCTGCGGCGGCCGCCCCTGCAACGGGCAAGGGTTATGTGATGTTCCCGGCTGGCTGGCTGATCGTGAAGGACGGCCCTGGCAAGGGTGCCTCGTTCGCGCTGTCGCAGGGCATTTCGCAGATCGGCCGCGGATCGGACCAGACCGTGTCGCTGGACTATGGCGACATGGCGATCTCGCGCCAGAACCACGCCGCCATCGCCTATGACGCGACCACGCATGAATTCCATATCGGCCATGGCGGCAAGTCGAACCTGGTCCGGATGAACGGCCGCCCGCTTCTGTCGACCGAACCGGCCAGCGACGGCGACGAAATCCAGATCGGCGAAACCACGCTGCTGTTGAAGGTGCTGTGCACCCCGGACTTCAACTGGTCGACCTACGAGGAGACGGAAGGAGACGGGCATGATATGGCGATCGCGTGAACCCCGTTACGACGTCGCCTCGGGCATCAGCCAGGGTGCGCGGGACTATCAGGAAGACGCGATCACCGCGGATTTCCCGGTAGGTGCGGAAGCCGGTTTTGTCGTCCTGGCCGATGGCATGGGTGGCCATGCTGCGGGGGATGTGGCGTCGAAGATCGTCCTGACCGAAGTCTATTCCGAGCTGAAGTTCCAATACGCCGATGTCGAGGCCTTTGAACGCCGGGCGCCGGAAATCCTGCGCAATGTGGCCGAGTTCGCCAACCAGACCCTGCGCGATCACACGATCAGCCATCCCGAAACCGAAGGCATGGGTGCGACGCTGGTCGTCCCGGCCCTGGTCGAGAACCGGCTGTGGTGGATTTCCATCGGCGATTCGCCCTTGTTCCTCTACCGCAACGGCACCCTGTCCCAGTTGAACGAAGACCATTCGATGGCGCCGCAGATCGACTTCATGGTCCAGTCGGGTCTGTTGGACGCCAAGCTTGCCGCGAACCATCCTGACCGCAACTGCCTGGTGTCGGTGTTGATGGGGTCGAAGATTTCCAAGATCGATTGCCCGGCTGAACCCGTGACGCTTAAGGCCGGCGACATCGTGATCTGCTCGTCCGACGGGCTGCAGTTCCTGAGCAATGCCCAGATCGCCAAGGTGCTGGCCAAGTATCGCAAGTCGCGGTCGACCGAGATTGCCGAGCGCCTGCTGGAAGAGATCTACCGGCTGAATGACCCGGATCAGGACAACATCAGCTTTACTGTCATCAAAGTGAACGACGCCTCGGTGCGGCCAAAGGTTGCAAGTGCGTCGCGGGATTCAGTCGCAGTCTCCCGTCCGCGCGGCCTGACGAAGGTGGTGGCGCAGCCGACGTTGTTGCCGGTCCTGACCGAGGATCAGAGCCCTGCATTCGAGCGTGAGGAAGCCGCAACGGTCGTAAGCCTGCCCGTCGCCGAAGAAGCCGCGACCGTCGTAAGCCTGCCGATTGCCGAGACAGCCGAGGTCGCAGCGCCAGCGCCTGTGCCCGATGTGGCACAAGAAGCGGCAGAGGAAGAGGCTGCGCCCGCCCAGGTGGTTGTCCCGCGCCGGTTTGCGGCCCTCGCCTAGGCCGTCACCGTTTCATCCCCGGAAGACGGACATGATCTGGTCCAGCGGTTTCTTCCGCTTCGCCACCTCCGGCACCGTGGCCGTGTCGGCGGGATAGCCCACAGGCAGGATCATCACCGGTTTCTCATGGTCCGGCCGTCCGCAGAGGGGCCCCAGAAACTTCATCGGGTTTGGGGTGTGTTCCAGGCACACGAGCCCCGCGTGATGGATCGCGGTGATCAGCAGTCCGGTGGCGATGCCGACGCTTTCCGGAACGTAGTAGTTCTTGTAGCGGTCGCCGTCCGTCGTCATCCCGTAACGCTGCGCAAAGACGACGATCAGCCAGGGCGCGTCGGTGAGATGCGGCTTCGAGACACCGGTCCCGATCGGCTCCAGCGCGGCCAGCCATTCGTCGCACGCGCCGCCCGCGTAGAAGGCGCGTTCCTCCTCCTCGGCCCCTTCGCGGATGCGGGATTTCATCGCGGGGTCGCTGATCGCGACGAAATGCCAGGGCTGGTGGTTGGCCCCCGAAGGCGCGGTCCCTGCGGCGGCGATGCAGGCGGCGATGACGGCCTCGGGCACGGGGCGCGGGGAATAGTCGCGCACCGAATGGCGCTTGCGCATGTAGGCCAGGAACGTCTCTGCTGCCTGCAGCGAGGCCTCCTGCTCCATCTGCACGCGGTCGGGAAGCGGCAGAGCCTGATGGCTGACCTCACCCTTGCGATACATCACCCACCCCCGATCAGAACCCCTGCGGCAAAGACCAGAGCACCGCCCAGGACGACCTGCAAGGCCGCGCGGAGGAAGGGGGTCTCCATATAGCGGTTCTGGATCCAGGCGATGGCCCAAAGTTCGACGAAGACGACGATCATCGCGATGGTCGTGGCGGTCCAGAAATCCGGGATCAGGTAGGGCAGCGCGTGGCCAAGCCCGCCGATGGTGGTCATCACGCCCGAAGCGAGGCCGCGCTTGAAGGGAGAGCCGCGGCCGGACAGGACCCCGTCGTCATGCGCGGCCTCGGTAAAGCCCATCGAGATGCCCGCCCCGACCGAGGCGGCGGAACCGACAAGGAAAGTGGTCCAGGTGTCCTGCGTCGCGAAGGCAGTGGCAAAGATCGGCGCGAGGGTGGAGACCGAGCCATCCATCAGCCCGGCAAGTCCCGGCTGCACCCAGGTCAGGATGAACTGGCGCTTGGCCGTCTGGTCCTCGTCGCTGCGGCCGTCTTCCGACAGGTGCCTTTCCTCCAGCCGCTGGGCGTGGCGTTCGTGGCCTGCCTCGGCCGCGGCGAGGTCGCCCAGAAGCTTGCGGGTCGCGGCGTCCTGGGTGCGGGCGGCGGCGCGGACGTAGAAGTCATG
>JBJTSJ010000451.1:0-3234 GCA_046076605.1 Tabrizicola sp. | reverse complement strand
CCCCGCGGCCACTCGCCTGAAGCGATGATGCGCAAGGCCGCCAGAAGCTGGTCCTCCGCAAAGCCGCGGCGCCGTCCATCGGCCGCCAGCGTCGCCATGGACCTGATCACGTCATGGTCGCCGAGGTTGGCGCCGTAACCGGACTCCATTCCCCAGATGGCGACCAGAATCTCGATCGGAACACCGAAGGCGGAGACGGCGCCCGAGAGGCCCGGTTCCAGTTCGGCCATGCGGCGTCGTCCGATCGCTGCGCGGTCTTCGCTTGCTGCGCGTCGCACATAATGACTGAAGGGGCGGGAGAACTCAGGCTGGTTTCGGTCGGAACCGCGGACGCGGGGGTCAGGGGCGAGGCCGGAGAGCTCCCGTTCCACGACCTCTGCAGGAAGACCGGAGGCAAGGGCTGTGATCCTGAAGGCCGACAACCAGTCGTTGAAAGCCGTTTGAGCGGCGGCCTCAAGGTCGCCGGCGGACCTTGCGCCCAGGGCCGGCGTGACGAGGGCTGCGGCGGCCGTGGCGAGGAAGGTTCGGCGCTTCATCCACCCTGAGTTAGGATGCTCCGGGGCCCGGGGCAACGGCGTCGTGGCCGCAAGGTCCTGCGGCCGGAATGTCCTGGCTCAGACAGATGTGAGACGGGCTCTTGAGTGAAGGGTGGGGGTCTCTGAAGCTTGGGTTTGCAGACTCAGGACCTCAGGAGACCCCCGATGCAGGTGTTTGGCCTACAGGCTGGAGTTTATCGTGGAGCGAGCTGGGCGTCTCGCCTGACCGCGAAGACCTCGGAGATCGCAGGGGTCAGGCGAGACGCCCTTCGGCGGTTCGATCAGGCCAGGCGTGACGGCCTGAGCGCCGTACAGGCGGCCAGGGCGGTCGGCGTCAGCCGCGCCTCTTTGAACCGCTGGAGCCACCGGCTCGAGCCGAAGAGCCGCCGGCCTCTGCGGACGCGGCCGAAGAACTGGACCCACCCGCTGATCAGGGCCGTGCAGGCGCTTCGCGAGGACTTTCCGATGTGGGGGAAGGCCAAGCTCGGCCCCTTACTGCGCGAGCGCGGCTTCGAGGTCTCCGACGCCACGGTCGGCCGGATCCTGAAGACCCTGATGAACCGCGGCGTGGTCCAGCCGGTTCCGACCCTGCGTCGAAAACGGCTGTTCAGGCGATGGACGCCCCGGCGCAAGTACGCCCTTCGCTTGCCCAAGGGGATGAAGCCGGACCGTCCCGGCGGCCTGGTGCAGGTCGACACCGTCTTCATCACCCTCGCGCCAGGCCGGGCCATCAAACACTTCACCGCCTATGATCCGGTCGCCAGATGGACTGTCGCCAAGGCCGCCAAGCGGGCGACCGCCGCCGCCGCCAGCCTCTTCCTCGACAAGGTCCTCGCCGAGATGCCCTTCCCCGTCACCGGCATCCAGGTCGACGGCGGCTCAGAGTTCAAGGCCGAGTTCGAAGAGGCCTGCCAGGCCAAGGGCCTGGCCCTCTACGAACTGCCCCCAAAGTCACCACAGCTCAACGGCGCCGTCGAACGCTGCAACGGCGTCTGGCGATACGAGTTCTACGGCGTCTACGATCTGCCCGCCAACGTCGAGGCGCTCAACCCCCTCCTCGACAGCTTCCAGCATCTCTACAACCACCACAGACCCCACGGAGCCCTTGCCGGAATGACCCCAGCCAGATACCTCGCCAGACTGCAAGCCTCAGAGACACCGCCGTCTCATATGTCTTGAGCCCGGACAGCGGCTTTCCCCGGCGCGCGTCGGGTTGTAGGAAGCGGAGGATACCTTAAGGCCGATCCGAATGCGCATCCTGGTCATCTTCGCTCACTACTTCGCCGCCGAGGCCAAGCCCCGGCACGCCTCGACGGACGGCAGCCGGGCGGCTGACCGCAAGGCGGCCATTGAGGGCGCCATCCGCAGCTGGCGGGCGCACTTCGGCCCGAGCGCCATGCTCGACGTCGGTTCCCGGTCCTTCCACATGGGGCCCCGGTCGGAGGACACGGTGGACATTGTCGTCACCACTACCGGCGAGAAGCACCTCATGACCCCCGAGTTCTGCACCGCCATGGGCGTCAGGGTGGCGAAGCATAACCTGGAGGACCCGCGCATGCTGGGCTTCACCGCCCAGGGCCTGTTCGCCGCCTGGCGAAACCTCTACGACCTGTTCATCTTCAGCGAGGACGACCTGAAGATCAACGACCCGGCCCTCATCGACAAACTGGTCTGGTTCAACCGCACCTTCGGCCCCCGCCGGGTGCTCATGCCCAACCGGGTGGAGCTGAACCCTGCGGGCCACGCCCCGAAGACTTACATAGATGGGGACCTCGCCCCCGCCGTCTCCGACCGGATGAAGTCCCATGTCACGGACGAGGACACGCTCTACGGCTCGCCCTTTGGCCGCGCGGGCGTATTCCAGCGGGCGCGCAACCCGCACTCGGGCTTCTACGCCCTGACCCGGGACCAGCTGTCCTACTGGATGAGCCAGCCCCACTGGCTGGACCGTGACTGCAGCTTCGTTTCGCCCCTGGAAAGCGCCGCCACCCTCGGGATCGCGAAGACCTTCTCCATCTACAAGCCCTTCGGCGCCACGTCGGGATTCCTTGAGATCGAGCACCTGGACGACCGTTTCTCGACCATGAAGCTGCCTGTCCGCGACCGGCTCTGAGGTCCGGTCAGCCCCAGGGACGGAAGTGCTTGGAAAGCTGCAGCCCCTGCCTCTGATAGTGCCCTCCGCCCTCCCCGTAGAGTCGTGAGGGGCGCTCGGTCAGGGGTTCATAGACCAGGCGAGCCACCGTCTGGCCATGCTCCAAAAGGAAGGGCGTCTCGTGGCTGCGCACCCCCAACACCCCCCGGGAGCCCGCAGCCCCCGCCTCGGCGGCGCCGAACCCGGGATCGAAGAAGCCGGCGTAGTGGACCCGGAACTCTCCCACGGAAGGGTCGATGGGGGTCATCTCGGCCGCCTGCAGGACGGGGATCTCCACCGCCTCACGGGAGGCCAGGATGTAGAACTCGCCAGGGTCGAGCAGCAGTTCCCCTCGCCTTGGGATGAGGGGCTCCCAGAAGTCGCGGGGGTCATGGCCGGCCACCCGGTCCATGTCGACCACGCCGGCGTGGCGGCGGGCGCGGAAGCCGGCGACCTCGTCGCTCTCCAGGTCGACCCCGACGCTGACCGTCGCCAGCCGGGGCGGCGCGCCGCGCTTCAGGCGCAGCTGGTTGAGCCGGCTTCCGGATCGGACCAGGACCGAGAAGG